>JBALXG010000512.1:0-2457 GCA_036961055.1 Leeuwenhoekiella sp.
TATTTGATAAATGCAAAATCACTTCCTTCTTTAACCGCACTTTTGAAGAGGATTGAAGACTGGCCTCCATTATCTCCATGCTGAATAATTACACTGCCGTCTCCAGCACTTTCTTTGGTGCCTGTACTCTCGTATATGTGTAAAGTGGCGGCAGGAAGATTTATGTTTATCCCTACTCTGCCATAGGTATAAATATTATCATTTATATCATCAGCAGCACCCTCCGGAGTTTTACCTTCTTCAAACCAATCTAAATTTGAATTTTTAAAAGCTGTATTCAGATCAATCTGACCTATATCGCCCGTACTGTTAATAGTTAAAAAACCATAAGGACTGTAAGATAAAAATTTGGACTGACCATATTGGTTAAGTACAAGGCTATTATCATCTTTAAGAGTTAGAGTAGGTGTTAAGTCTGTCACTAAAGTAGAAGATCCTCCGGTGGCAAGAACAAAAGAGCTGGCAGAGCTTTTTTCTAAATAAATAGCCGCAGCATATGTATTATCAGAATTTTTAAATGAAAGACCATATTGTAAATTGTTAGTCGTTCTTTTGAGTGATAACTGATTTTTACCAGCATTTCCCAGAAAAGTAAGGCTGTTATTTTTTTGATTAACAATCCTGTTTCCATTAAGGCTACTGCTGCTGGAATAAAGAGTATAGTTATCTTCTTCTACTAAAAGACGTTTCCATACATTTTGTGACCAGAAATAAAATCCTTTTCCCGTATTTATATTGGTATTGTAAACAAGTAAACTTTCAGCTATAATTCCCGTAATAGGACTTGAAGAGTTAATATCAGTGATGTTTACTCTGGGAATAAGAATTCCTTTATTGCTGTTATCTGTTCCAATATCAAGAATTGCCGATGCATGCAATGCTTTATTACCTATACCAACCTGAGCAAAAATATCTAAGGGTGACAGGCATATAAAACATAATAATATCAAAAGATTCGGGGCGTAAATTTTATTCATAGTTAATTTAAAACTGACAAATCATTATCCATGGTATTTTTGATACATACGTTACTTTTATCCGTTAGGTTTAAGAAATGCAACTTTTTAGCGGTTATTTTTTGATTTTTGTCTATCATAATCAATTTTAAAAAGCGTAAATACTCACATATTTAAAATGCACTACTAATGCAGTTACATTTCAAATCTTAGGGTAAAAAAATATCTGTCTTTAAAAGTTTCGTATGTGGGAACCGTAGAAAGATATGGTGGCAGAAAATTGGTAAACCAAAATAAATGCCTCTTTAAACCAGAGGTTTTTTGATTTAATTGATCGTCTATGAATACATTGACCCATGCAGGGAGCACCATAGAAGGAGATAATGTAAAGCTATATAATTTCAAAATTTTGATTTGGGATAATCGATTGCAAATATAAAATTTATTTTCATTGAGATAATTCTTTAAGTATAGAATATACAATAACGTTTTCGTTAAATTTAATACACTGTAAATGAGTGTTTTGTGAGATATTAATTTGTTGATTCCTGAAATTATTTTGAAATATCATGATTCATTTAAATGATTAAAGGTCAGTTATTTCCATGAGCGTATTAAAATTTTTCATATGCGTCCATAAAAAATGAGTCTTGATTAACAAAATTATATACTCTTTTTGCAAACTATTTGTATATTAATTTCTGAGCCAATTCAGTTTGAACAGCGTATAAAAAATATAGGCTTAGATATAAATATTAAGTTGGCTAAAATCAGCATTTTGACTGCTTAAAGGGCTATTTTACAAAAAATTTCTTAATAAAGTGTTAATAAAGATAACCTAAATATAATTTCTTCATTCTTATCGCTGTTTAATTATTACAAGTAATTACTATATTTTTATAAATTTTAAAAATTTATAAAAATCATAACTGTTTAGAATAAATTCAAATTTGTTAAATGGCTTAGTCTTCTCAAAGCTTCGTCTTCTTTTTTCTCATTGTTCGTTGAACTATTTCTAATGCTCTAATTTTACATCTTCATTTATTTCTATGCCTTTAATCGTTAGTAAAACTTTAATTGCAAAAGGTTACACGGGTTTTGCCTGTTGGCCATTTATAATCGCGCGTGATAAAAATCTTAAAAATGATCCTATTTTTATCAATCACGAGCGTATACATTTAAAACAGCAGTTAGAACTTTTAATAATTCCCTTTTACTTCTGGTATGGCTTAGAATTTATAGTTCGATATTTTCAATATAAAAATGCGTATAAAGCCTATCGCAATATTTCATTTGAGCGGGAAGCTTATACAAAAGAAACCTCCCTTTCTTACCTCAAAATCAGGAAAAATTGGTCATTTATTGGGTTTTTATGAGCACTTTTGACACTACTTTATTAAGCCAAAACCAGTTTCTTTTTAAAGATGAAAGTGGAATAGAATTATATATTAAACGGGAAGATCTTCTGCATCCCGAAGTTTCAGGCAATAAATTTAGAAAG
>JBALXG010000513.1:0-2443 GCA_036961055.1 Leeuwenhoekiella sp.
GTAGTAGAGATGATCTTGTCGCACACGTTTATGACGTTACTTACGGTGTTGTAAAACCCACTGATAATATCGTAATTATTGACGATAGTATCGTTCGCGGTACCACTTTAAAAATGAGCATTATTAAAATGATGTCACGACTTAATCCTAAAAAGATAATTGTTGTTTCATCTGCGCCTCAAATACGTTATCCTGATTGTTATGGTATTGACATGGCAAGATTACAAGATTTTGTAGCATTTAGAGCTGCGATTGATCTTCTTGAAGAACAAGGCAAAGAAGAAATTATTGATATTGTTTATGAAAAGTGCAAAGCGCAAATCGACTACGAAGATATAGATGTACAAAACTTTGTAAAAGAAATTTATGAGCCTTTTACAGACGAAGAAATATCTGCTAAAATTGCAGACCTTCTTAAAGATGAAACCATAAAACCTGAGGTAAGTGTAATTTATCAAAAGGTAGAAAACCTTCATAAAGCATGTCCTAAAAATTTAGGTGACTGGTATTTTACAGGAGATTATCCTACGCCAGGCGGCAATCGTGTTGTCAATCGTTCTTTTATTAATTATGTTGAAGGAAGCCTTGCCAGAGCGTATTAAAAGCAACTTTTTAAGCTCTTTTGTGTAGTTTAACTAAAATGTAAGCATTTAATCTAAAAGTTTTGTCCACACGTTCTTTACATGTGTATATTAGCAGAGCCATAGCATAAGTAGGTTAAGTTCATGGTAGATTTGGGGCAAAAAAGGTGGATCTTTCCACCTTTTTTATTTGGTATAAACTGAACACTTGGAGGTTTAACCGAAAGATTCTGAAATAGCAAATTTCTCTATCTCAATAAGCAGTTTACTAGATTTTAGATTCAAATATTTTACACATAAAAAAAGTCCGTCATATGACGGACTTTAATTTTATTAAGAGTTTACACTTCTTATTTATTCTGAGCATAGCGACTTGCTACTTCTTCCCAGTTTATTACATTAAAAAATGCTTCAATATAAGCTGGACGCTGATTTTGATATTTTAAATAATAAGCATGTTCCCATACGTCTAAACCTAATATAGGCGTTCCTCCACAACCCACATCCGGCATAAGTGGATTATCCTGATTAGGAGATGAGCATATTTCTAATTTTCCTCCATCATGCACACATAACCAAGCCCATCCTGAACCAAAACGAGTTCCCGCAGCTTTAGTGAATTCATCTTTAAAAGATTCGAAAGAACCAAATGCGCTATTTATTGCTTCAGCAAGTTCTCCAGACGGTTGACCTCCTCCATCAGGAGACATAATCTCCCAGAAAAGATTATGATTAAAATAACCACCTCCATTATTACGCACGGCAGTGTTAGACATATCAAGGTTTAAAAGTATATTTTCTATAGTCTTACCTTCAAGATCTGTACCTGCTATTGCATCGTTTAATTTACTAGTATAACCAGCATGATGCCCATCGTAATGAACTTCCATAGTTTTAGCATCTATGTGAGGCTCAAGTGCATCTTTTGCATATTTTAATTGTGGTAACTCAAATGACATATTTATGTATTTTTTGGTTAATATTTTGTTGATAACCAAAGGTAAGAATAACTTAGGCTAGCAAAAAGGTCTTACTGTTATAAAACTCTTAACTTTTGAGTGTTTTTATTCAATAAACTGAAGTTCTCAAAGCTTCTTCTCTTTAACCTTCTTTTGTTATCTTCGATTTATGGATACAAACCCTGACATTTCTGTCTATAACGCTTCTGCTGGAGCAGGTAAAACCTTTGCTTTAGTTCGCAATTATTTGATAATACTTTTTAAAAGTAATGATGAGTATAAGTATCGACATATTCTGGCAATCACATTTACTAATAAAGCGGTTGCAGAAATGAAATCACGTATCATAAAAAGTTTACAAGAATTTAGTGAGCTTACAATAAAAGATTCTCCCACCGTCATGTTTCAGGAAGTAATAAATGCTACTCACCTTGAGCCTGAAATAATTTCAGCTAAGGCAGAACGCATCCTTAGAAATATTGTGCAGGACTATGCCTCTTTTGATGTTGTAACCATTGATAACTTTACACATCGTATTATACGCACTTTTGCTTATGATCTTAAAATACCACAGAATTTTGAGGTTGAACTCAACACCATTGAGGTGCTTGAGCAGGCCGTAGATAATCTAATCGACAAAGCGGGGGATGACCCCATTGTAACACCTGTTTTATTAGACTATGCGCTCGAAAAAACAGACGATGATAAAAGCTGGGACATCTCAAAGGATTTCTATGAAATAGGAAAATTACTATTGAGTGAAAATGATCGCGGTTACCTTCAGCTTTTAAAAGATAAATCACTTAAGGATTTTGCAGATTTAAAAACGCATTTAAAAAAGAATAAATCTACAGTTAAAAAGGAGATTAAAAATCAAGCTCTTGCAATTCTTGAATTTATCAG
>JBALXG010000514.1:0-2434 GCA_036961055.1 Leeuwenhoekiella sp.
TTTATAGCCGCGTTTGTGATGAAGATGAACGCATAGCGCACTGTATCGTATTTGCTTAGATTTAATACCTCTGTTCATCAAGCGCTCACCAAACTCTCTATCTTCACCACCATACTTCATGCGCTCATCAAACCCATTTATATCAAGAAAATCTTGTTTCCACCCACTTGCATTATGACCATTCCAACTCGCTTTTGTAGGTGTTAAGAAATTAAAAAAGTTAGATTTTAATCCCCGGCAGGTTAATTTATTGTTTTTAAAAGACGATTTTAATCCCTTATTTTTAAGCCAGTTTATATCAAAGCAATTTTGCTGTTTTACATCTTCTCTTGTAATTGATAAAGAAATAGACATATTCAACTTAAAATAACCACCAGAAAGAAAATACCCCGGCTTTCTATAACCAAGGTGTATCTGTACAAAATCGTTTTTGGGTATACAATCTCCATCGCTCATCAAAATGTAGTCTGTATTACACGAGAGAATCGCTTTATTTAATATACGAGTTTTTTGAAAGCCTTCATCTTTTTGCCATACATGAATTAAAGGTACTGGGAACCATTTTTTGAACTCTTCGATTTTATTTAACGTCATATCACAAGAACCATCATCTGCGATTATAATCTCAAAATCTTTTGTCGTTTGTTCGGCATAGCCCCAAAGCGTTTTTTCAAGCCACTTTACTGCATTGTAAGTACTAATAATTACAGATATGAGAGGTATATTATTCATCGTTTAAACGCGCAAAGTTAAGAGTGATTTGTTAAAAAGTTTTTTAGATTTGATTCCTATATTTTTCTATGCAAAAACTCACAGCCATAATTCCTGTTTACAATGAAAGTCTCAATATTGAAGAGGCTTTACAGTCTGTAAGTTTTGCTGATGAAATTATGGTTGTTGACTCATACAGCACAGATAATACGCTAGAAAAGGCAAAAAAGTATACTTCCTTAATTTTACAACATACTTTCGATTATTCTTCAGCTCAAAAAAACTGGGCTATAGAGCAGGCTACTCACGAATGGATATTGATTGTAGATGCAGATGAACGCGTAACTCCAGAACTTAAATCTGAAATCCAGGAGATTTTAAAAAATCCGCCTCGCGACATTTCAGGTTACTGGATTTATCGTAATAATCACTTTATGGGCCAAAAAGTAAAATACAGCGGCTGGCAAAACGATAAAGTTGTAAGGCTTTTTAGAAAAAGCAGCTGTAGGTATAATAATAAAATGGTACATGAAGAAATAGAAACTGCAGGTAAACTGGCATTCTTAAAACACAAACTTTACCATAATACATATAAAAATCTTGATGATTATCTCTCAAAATTAAAACGTTACGCATACTGGCAGGCACTTGATTATGATAAGACAACGCCACGATTAACTTTTTTCCATTTTGCCGTGAAACCTGTATGGCGCTTTTTTAAGCATTATATTATTCAGCAAGGTTTTAGAGATGGCAGAGTAGGTTTTATAATAAGTTTTTTGCAGAGTTATGCCTTGCTTTTAAGGTATATAAAACTGTGGCTCTACCGCAAAGGGTTAGAATAATCAATATTATTTCTTCCAGAATTTAAGCTTTTTCTTCAGCTTTTGCTTTTTTTGAAGACGCAACTGAAAAGCTTCGGTTTCTTCCCACATTTTTGCAATAGTTTCTTCCTGATCACTCCCGTACAATGTTGAATATTCGGCTCCCATAATTCCCACCATATCCCTTTTTGGCGTAAGCCTGCTAAAGTTTTTCATGCGAGCATCAAAATCCATCGGCTTAAATTCCATTCTGTTGAGATCTACAAGATAGAAATCATAACCATTTTCTGTTTTTACAATTAACGTATTTCCGGGAGAGTGATCTAAAAAATTGATTCCTTTCTCATGAAGTTGAAACGTAAAAGCTGTAAAGGCTTTTAAAATCGCAAGCCTATCAGGATATTGCTCATTTTCTACCAGATCGCGATAGGTTAAATCACAATTGAGGTGCTCACATATATAATAACTTTTACCAAAAAGTATTCCGTCATTTTCTATGGCATACGCAATAGGTTCGGGCGTTAAAATATTATTTTGAATAAGCTTATTTGCATATTCAAAAGAGCGCTGCGCTTTAGACTTTCTTAAAAATCTATATGCAAATTTGTTTACGCTATTGGGGATTTTAAATGATTTTATTGCAACAGACTGACCATTTAAATCAAATATTTTTATCTGATTTCTGTTACCATCTGCCAGTATTTTTCCTTTTTTTGTAAAATCAGCAATAAACGCTTCTATCTTAAAAAGATTACTTTTATGGGCTGTACTTGTTATAATTTTCATTAGATCAATTGGGAGGCAAAAATACTGCTTATTCTTATAGTACTAAAACAAGATTAAAAATACACCATTAACCAGATGCGCATACTTATAATATCTAGTTACATTTTTGGATA
>JBALXG010000515.1:0-2428 GCA_036961055.1 Leeuwenhoekiella sp.
GTTTTGAAGAAGTGCAGTTTAAAAAACTAAAAAATTCTAAAATAGACCATTATTTTACGACCGTTACCACGAGTGAATCTGTAGGGGTAAAAAAACCAGATTCTAAAATTTTTATGCACGCCATGAATCAAGCTTGTGCTTTGCCTATAGAAAGTGTAATGATAGGCGATACTTATGATGCAGATATCTTAGGAGCGAGAGCCGTAGGTATGCAAACAATTTGTTTCAATTATCACAAGGCAAACCTGAAAGAAGACGAGCGTGTGGTAGATAAATTAGCTGAAATTTTTAATTTGCTCTAGCAATAAGAATTGCCATTCTTCGTTTTTTAGATAAAACATTTGCATATGACCCCAATAAAGATTGGCAGAATATTTTGTCTATTTTTAATATTGTGCCAATTGAGCTGTGTGCGAGATATAGATCTTGATCAGGCAGATGAATTTGCCACAGTTCAAAATGTTGAGCTCGATCTTTTTTATTTTAATCTTACAGCCCCCAATTTTATAGATACAGAAACAGGAGTTATCACTCAATATAGTATAGAACAAAGCTCAGATGTAGAATTTCTTAATGATGATTTCTTTCAAAATAATGTGACCCAATTAGATCTTTATTTTGAATCTGAAAACACCTTTGCACAGGAGTTTACAAACAGAATCAGTTTCAAAAATCAAAATAAAGAGGTTTACAGTTTAGAATACACTGTAAAGTCAGGTTCTGCTGATAATCCTACAACGACCATTTTTGAAAAGACTATTTCGGGAGATGACCTATTAATGGTTAAATCTGCAATAAGCATTGAAGTGGCTACAGAGATTAAACCTAATAATATGCCGGTTTTAGGCAATTTAGGGTTTAAATCGAAGATTAGGTATAGACTAGAATTCTAAGATGAAAAAGCAATTTACTTTTATACTACTGATCTTATCAGCAGGATTTTGCTTTTCACAAGGTCAAATACAGCTATATAATGTTGATGATCTTCCACAAAGTTTAATGCTTAATCCAGGAGCAGAAGTTCATTTTGATAAACATCTGGGAATTCCGTTATTATCTGGAATACACGTGCAGGGAGGATCTACAGGTGTCAACTTTTATGATTTATTTGAAAAAAATTCAGATTTTAATAATCGCTTGCAAAAGGCCGTTTTTTCCCTTTCAAAAAAGGATTATTTTTCTGTAAATGAGCAGCTAGAAATTTTTAGTGTAGGTTTTCGTTTGAGAGATGGTGATTACATTTCGGGAGGCTGGTATCAGGAATTAGACGCCATTAGTTATTATCCAGAAGATTTTGCTATTCTGGCATATGAGGGTAATGCAAATTACATAAATAAATATTTTGACCTTTCTGATGCTGTTGCAAAAGGAGAGATTGTTTCCGTTTTTCATTTAGGATACAATCATCAGGTATCAAAAGCGCTTACTATAGGGGCAAGAGGTAAAATTTATGGAAGTATGTTCAACTTTCAAAGTACAAATAATCAAGGTTATTTTGTGACCAGAGATAGCCCTGATGGGAATAATGTTTATTCTCATGAGTTAATAAATGCGCAATTTTTATTGCAAACCTCAGGTACAGATGGTTTTAAAGCTTTAAGACCTAAACAACTCGCAAAAAATGCACTATTAAGTAAAAATATGGGTGTAGGAATAGATTTGGGATTTAGTTATAAATTTAATTATAACTGGCAGGTTACAGGTAGTATGGTTGATTTTGGAGTAATAGCAAATAAAGGAACCCTGAGGGAATATTATTTTTCTGGTAATTATAAGCTTGACGGAATAGGTTTTACTTTTCCCCAAGTTAATAATGGTGAAAGTTCTAATGATTACTTTAACAATATAGAAGATGAATTTTTTGATAATGTTAAATATGGAGATAGAATTGGTAAAGGCTACTTAAGTTGGCGACCCTTAAAGCTTTATGGTTCTATAGACTATGGTTTTGGTCAAAAAACAGGGTGTGATTGTCTTCATCCTGCTGAAAAACGATTTGTAAATCATACGGGATTGCAACTGGCTGCTATAAAGCGACCACTCTCACCACAGTTTGCTGTTACCGCTTTTTTTGACACGCAACTAACAGATTTTATTAGAACAAAATTTACGTATACTGTTGATCCTTATTCATACTCTAATCTAGGTTTTTTAGTTTCTACGCAAGTGAGTATATTTAATTTTTATGTATCCGCAGATAATGTTCTTAACTATACTAATTTAGCAAAAGCAAATTCATTATCATTACAATTAGGCTTACAGCTTGTACTCAAAAACAAATAATAATTATGAAAAACGTTACGATAATATTCCTACTTCTTATAAGTACCTGCTCATTTTATGCTCAGAATTTAAATGGTTATAAATATGTTATTGTGCCTAAGCAATTTGATTACATGAAGTCTGAAAATGAGTATCAAATAAATGG
>JBALXG010000516.1:0-2424 GCA_036961055.1 Leeuwenhoekiella sp.
ATTTTTCTAAGAATGTCTTCAAAAGATTCGGCAAGTGAAAATTTATGATTTTTAAGCTCATTCTCATAATCGGCAGCCAGCTTATAACTTTTTTCAAGTCCCAAAATACTTATTTTATGTTTAAGCTTATGAACATCTTTTGCGGCTGTAAGATAATCGGCATTTTTGAGGTGTTCATGGTATAAAGTTATCTCTTTAGGCAGTTCTCGCTGTATAATCTCCATCATTTTCTCTATAAAAGAAACATCACCCCCAGACATTTGCTTTATCATTTCTATATTGGGCTGCTCTGTCATCATTTGTTTTTAGGTAGTGTAAAATAGAATGTGGTGCCTTCTTCTGGTTTACTTTTTAACCAAATGTCTCCATCATAAAAGTCTATTATCTTTCTCACAATTGACAAACCTATTCCGGTAGAATTTTGATCACCATCTATTTTTTCAAAAATCTGGAAAATCTTGTTATGGTGCTGTGCAGAAATACCTTTGCCATTATCTTTTATAAAGAACTCCCATGTGTGGCCTCTTTCTTTTACACCTATGTTTATTTCGCCCTGAGCTTTATCAATACTTTTAATAGCGTTTTGAATAAGATTTTGAAATAGCTGCTGTAAGCGAAATTTATCACCATTTATTACCGGAAGGTTATTATCTATCTGAATTTTTATATGCGCCGGAGCATAAAGAAATTGTACAACTTCTGAAACCAGATGCTGAGTATCTACATCATATGTGCTTAATTCTGCCTGATCTATGGTAGAATAATTCAGGATGCCTGTAATGAGATCGTCCATTTTTTCAACGTTCTTTAATATAAGATCAAATTGTGTACTACACTCTTCATTTATCAGGTCACGGTTATCTTCCATGATCCAGTTAACGAGCGAATCTATGCTGCGCAACGGCGACTTGAGGTCATGCGAGACCATGTGCGCATAGTCTGAAAGTACCTGATTCTTTCGCTCCAGATTTTTATGCAGTTCTTCCCGTTGTTTATCTATACGTAGAATCTCGTTAGATTGCTCTTCTATAAAAGTAGATAAATCTACCACTTCAAGCGATTTTTGCTCATTTTCAGGCGATTTTAAGTTTAACGTCTGCACGACATTATTGAGACTGTCTATTATCTTTTTCTGACTTTCTGCTTCTTCCCTCAATTTTGTATTGGCTTCAAAAAGTTCATCAGAACTTATTTTCATAGCCCGTTGAGACATGCTTAAGTGATTTTCATAATTATCATAGGACCTGTCAATCGCTTGTAGAAAATCATTTAAAGGAGCAATGTCTATATTCTTTGCAGTTATAAATTTCTTTATTTGTCTTTGAAGGAGGGAGTTCACTATTCGCTTATTAAAGTTAGGGTCATTGTTTGGTTGTGCAATTCGCAGGCGCGTTCACCCTGGTAAGGGGCCATTTCTCCATAAGAATAGAAACCGCTCACACTAGCATTCTGGCCTATAACCTCAATTACTTCTTCTATTTCTTCTTCCACCCGTTGATCCATCACCAGTTTTCTACCTATACAACTCACAAGTATTGCCAGGTCTGCTGGCTGATTTCTGTTCTTAATTGCCAGTTTTGCTGCCTCATAGGCACCCGTCGCAATACCTTCTACAGATGCCATCATAAGCTGTACTTTAGCATTTAAAGGCACGTCGCCGGCAAGGATCATAGAATTATTTTCTTTATCTATATTGAGAATTGTGCGTACAACCGGATGTTTTTTACCGGTAGCAGTAACGTTTAGTGGATAGAACAGAGATGCCTGAGGTAATTCTGCAGCTTTATCACCTAAATATTTTGAGTAGATATCTAAAGCAGGCACGTTGTCTAGTTCATAGAGAATATTTCCGTCAGATTTTGTGATGGTGCGCTCCGGGCCAAAAGGAATCCAGCCACCGTAACTTGCAAATGAAATCTCAAGTGAAGATCCATAAAATCCTATTGCGATCACTTCGCCTTCTTTAGGATATTCCTGATAGGAGGCAAGTGTTTTTTCAAATCTGGCATCGTCACCGCACATCCCGCCGGTTAAGGCGATTGTATCATCAATGCCAGATTCTATACCTTCAATTAATGAACTCCCGTTTACAAAGCTACCTTCTGAAATTACAAAAACGTGCTTTAGATCTTTCTTAGGCAGTTCATTTATGAGACTGATACCTAAAGTTTGGGCATTTTTATCATGCTCAAGGATATTTGCTCTTTTTATAACAAATGAACTTTTCTCAAACTCTACCGCGGTCACAGAAACCGAATCTTCATTTACATTTTGACCTATGATTTCTCCGGCAGTAGAGCCAAAAATGAGATGTTGATATGGAAACTCCTCACGTATATTTTCAATAATCGACTTATCTTCTAATAAAAACCGGTTTGCAAATACAAAAACCAGCGGATTTTTTAACTGCTGTTTTCCGGTGAG
>JBALXG010000517.1:0-2407 GCA_036961055.1 Leeuwenhoekiella sp.
GGCATATCGATGTTCACGTTAAATTTGGTCGCCATTTGTTTGGCAACCGTGACAAATTGATTGCCAGGACCAAAAATTTTATACACTTTAGGTACGGTTTCGGTGCCAAAAGTCATTGCTCCAATCGCCTGAATACCTCCGATTTTAAACATGCGCGTAACCCCACAAAGCTGGGCGGTGTAGAGAATAGCGGGATTTATTTTTCCTTCTTTATCGGGTGGCGTACAGAGCACAATTTCTTTACAACCAGCCAATTTTGCTGGTATAGCCAACATCAAAATTGTTGAAAATAAAGGTGCTGTTCCCCCGGGAATGTACAAGCCCACTTTTTCGATTGGGCGTTTTTCCTGCCAGCAGTCTACGCCATTTGCGGTGTTTACCACTACTTTTTCCGTGCGTTGTGCGGCATGAAATTTTTCGATATTCCCTTTAGCCAGTTGAATTGCTTGCTGCAAATCCTCACTTAAAAGCGCTTTCGCGGAAGCGAATTCTTCCTCACTTACAATATTTGAATCTAATGTAACTCCATCAAAGCGCTGGGTATATTCGACAATAGCCTGATCACCTTTTTGCTGAATAGCCTCAAAAACTTCAGCTACAATTCCTTCTATATCCTGAACGGTTTGTGTTGGGCGCTTTAAAATTTCAGCCCAGGAATCCCGACTCGGATTTATAATTTTATTCATTTCAACTTCATTTTTTGCTATAGCGAAATAGTTAGATTACCATTTTTTCAATAGCACTTACCAAAATTCCCTGAGCACCAGCTTCTTTAAGCTTGTCGATCACGTCCCAGAACTGGTTTTTATCAACTACTGAGTGCACACTACTCCAACCTTCTTCTGCCAAAGGTAAAACTGTAGGACTTTTCATTCCCGGTAACATTTTTATAATTTCGTCAACTTTGTCATTAGGAGCGTTAAGCAAAACATATTTATAACTGCGCCCTTTTAAAACCGCGCGAATTCTAAATAACAGTTTATCTAATATCGCCTCACGTTCGGTATCGATCTCTGGGGAAACCGCAAGCACGGCCTCTGAAGTAAGCATGACTTCAACTTCCTTTAAATTGTTTTTAAACAAGGTACTACCGCTGGAAACAATATCGCAGATGGCATCAGCCAGCCCGATATTTGGCGCAATTTCTACAGAACCGGTAATAATATGTAAATCGGCTTTCACCCCTTGTTTGGCCAGATATTGATTAACCGTGTTGGGATAAGACGTAGCAATGCGCTTCCCTTCAAAATCCTTTACCGACTCATATTTTTTCCCTTTAGGAATGGCCAGAGAAACCTTGCATTTTGAAAAGCCCAGCTTTTGAGCAATGCTTATATCCTCCCCTTTTTCAATCAGTACATTTTCTCCTATAATAGCGATATCTACCACTCCATCTCTTAAGTATTGGGGAATATCACCGTTACGCAGGTAAAATACTTCAAGAGGAAAATTAGCAGCACTGGCTTTAAGTTGGTCGCGACCATTGTCTATAGAAATTCCACAATCTTTTAAGATTTGCAGAGAATCTTCATTAAGCCTGCCTGATTTCTGGATAGCAATCCTTATTTTTTTTGACATTATTTGTTTAGTTATAGTTAAGCCACCCAAAAACAGAAAACCCGTTTGAGCGACTCAAACGGGTTTTGTTATTTTTTGTAATTTCAAAACATAACATTTCTACCTCGCCTGAGTGCAAGTATAAAGATGATGATGATGAAATTTTTTATTTTCCATTGTGAAGCAAACTTAATTAAAATTTTCTACGTTATAAACCAGATTGAAGATTTTTTAGTAATTATTTAAGTATCTAAGATATTTGGTTAATTTTGACAATTATGGGCTTTTTCACGCTATGAACAATTTTATTAAAGCATTTGTATTTTTTCTTTTCTGGGTTGGGGCGGGTATGTTTTTTTTATTTTATACAGATGCTCTTCAGGAAGATGATATTGCAGGCGGTAATAATTTTGTAATTCCCCAGGTTAGTGATGTTGAATTGGACAAAGATGAAAATCAAATATCTTCATCATCAGAAATAGGAAAAACTCATTCTGAAGATTCTTTAACTAATAGTGATGAGAATCAAAATGATAAAAAATATAATGACACTCTTGAAACGACAGTTTACAGCGATAACTCTCTCTTATTTGAAGAATTAAATAATTCTCTAGAAGATACCTATTTTGAAAAGAAAAAAGTTGCTGGTAATGATTCAAAAGCAGATAAACCAGTTAAACCAGGACGTACAAGAGGAGATATTATTTATCCCAGATACTCAAACGGAGGCCTGGTAATGGATAAAAAATTAGTGCAATATGCTAAAATGATTAAGCAAAAATTAGAAGAAAATCCTGATTTTAAGATAATTACGGTTGGCCATACAGACAATGTGGGGAATGACGTTGAT
>JBALXG010000518.1:0-2400 GCA_036961055.1 Leeuwenhoekiella sp.
CTGTTCCTTCAGTAAAAAATGGCCTACGCTCATTATATTGTACTTCAAAAGCCGAAAGATTTAAAACAGCATCATCAAATTTTGTCTGTCCGAAATCTGGTATCAAAATCATGTCAAGTGTAAAAGCGTCATTTATACCATATTTTAAATCCATACCCCCATTTAAACTTACATCAGATTTACCATCATAACTGGTCACATAAGTCGAAAAATAAGGTTGAAAAGAAAGTCTTGTAGGTGTTTTAATATTTTCTATACCATAGACTTCTCCATCATAAATTGAGAAGGAACCTTTCTCATTATTAACAGGACTCCAACTGTAGCGTGTTCTTGTACGTCTAAATTCTCTTTCCATATTTAAACCCCATTCCTGTACATTTTTTTTAGGAAAACGCACTTCAGAATAAGGTATAAAAATCTCTGCCACCCATGCATTTTTCTCAATATTAACGGCGCTGTACCACACACCATTCCAGGAATCATCTTCATTATCATTTGTCATTTTTGCATCATACTGTACGCCAGCAGCGGTAACGATAAATTGCAAACTTTGCTGCCTATCATTATACCCATTAAGCAGAATAAAGAAAAAATCATCATTACCTATATTATCCCGTTCTGTTAATTCTGTGAGAATTTTTGAAACATCAGGATCATACATTGTGGCGCCAAAGTAAATACCCAGATCATCGTAAACAATCTTTACTTCAGTTTTTAAACTATCTGATGCAGGAACACCATTATTAGGCATTCTTTCTACAAAATCGGTCGCTATAGAAGCGTTTTTCCAGACATCGTCATCTAATATTCCGTCAATTTTAGGACTATCAGTAACTTTTGCAATCGTTATTTTCTTTCGTGGAATGCTGTCATTTTCCTGAGCATTTGTAGCATAAAAAGAGATTAGCAGTAATGCTATAACTATTCGTTTCATTGATGATTGATTGATTGATTATTTTAAAGACAACCAAAAAATGAAAGTGTTACATACTACTTTGGCTCATTTTGAAATAAAAAACAACAGAAACATTATCTAAAAATTGAGCATAAAAAAACCCTCAGAAATTCTGAAGGTTTTATTCTTTCGCCAAAGCGAAATAGATTTTGTATTATATTTTTTATGAAAGAACTGCGTGCACTTTATCTGCAGCTTCCTGAAACTCAATTGCGCTTTGTACATCAAGCCCACTATTATCAATAAGTTCTTTAGCGATATCTGCATTTGTACCCTGTAACCTCACAATAATAGGAACTTCTATATTCCCCATATTTTTATAAGCATCTACAATACCCTGTGCAACACGATCACAACGTACAATACCACCAAATATATTTACAAGGATCGCCTTAACGTTAGGATCTTTTAAAATGAGTTTAAAAGCTGTCTCAACGCGCTCTGCATCTGCGGTACCACCTACATCAAGAAAGTTTGCCGGCTCACCACCAGCTTGCTTAATTAAATCCATCGTTGCCATGGCAAGACCTGCGCCATTTACCATACAGCCTACATTACCATCAAGATCAACATAATTTAATCCTGCAGCTTTAGCTTCTACTTCTACTTCATTTTCCTCACGCGTATCACGCATTGCTTCATAATCTTTATGACGATAAAGAGCGTTATCATCAATAGAAACTTTTGCATCAACTGCAAGGATTTTGTCGTCACTGGTTTTTAAAACAGGATTGATTTCAAAAAGAGATGAATCAGATTTACTGTAAGCTTGATATAAAGCCATAACAAACTTTGTCATTTCTTTAAAAGCGCCACCGCTTAAACCTAAATTAAAAGCTATACGACGCGCCTGGAAAGGCATTAATCCTACAGTAGGATCAACTTCTTCTTTATAAATTAAATGTGGAGTTTTTTCTGCTACTTCTTCTATATCCATTCCACCTTCTGTAGAATACATAATCATATTTTTACCTGTAGCACGATTAAGCAATACAGACATATAATACTCTTCTGGCTCACTATCACCAGGATAATAAACATCCTCAGCAACTAAAATCTGATGAACTTTTTTTCCTTCAGCAGAAGTTTGTGGAGTAATTAGGTTCATCCCAATAATCTCACCTGCGATTTTTGAAACATCCTGAAGATTTTTAGCTAGTTTAACCCCACCACCTTTACCACGACCACCTGCGTGTACCTGAGCTTTAATAACATGCCAACCGGTACCGGTTTCTTCTGTAAGTTTTTTTGCAGCCTCAACTGCTTCTTCTGGCGTAGTTGCTACTAAACCGCGCTGTATGCGCACACCAAAACTATTTAATATTTCTTTTCCTTGATATTCGTGTAAATTCATACTCAGGCGTTTCTAATATTTTGAAAAATTGCAGCAACAAAAGTAACCAATTCTCATTAACATAGCTAATGAATATCGATGTTTTGAACAC
>JBALXG010000519.1:0-2398 GCA_036961055.1 Leeuwenhoekiella sp.
GGATTATGCTGAATCACATTTGCTGCAACTTCATTTGTAGGTTCGCCTACAAGATCTTTCCCGGGATAACCTACGGTGTCGAGTATATGTTTTACAAAAATGAGATTGCTCAGGTCGATGAGATTTTGTTTTTTATATAAATCACCGCTATAATCTTCTGGTTTAATTCCTAATTTTTCAGCCAGTGCTTTTCTTTTTTCAACGTCTGTTTCCTGAAGTAAAGGGCGGTAAAGTTGGTCGTATTCTGCAATACTATCTAATCTACGCTTAAGCGAAAAATCAAGTTTTGGTTTTGCAGCCGGTAGATTTTCTAGTGTAATTTTATCAGCATCGTTCCAGTGTTTTTTCTGAAGAATTGTGCCAGAATTGAGAACAATTATTCCGGGATTACTTCGCACAATTGTTTTTAGCACGGTTTCATCTGTAAAGTAAAAATCAAAATTCAGGCTTTGTTTTTTCTTTAAATCTTCAACTTTATTTTGCCCGGAAGCAGTAAGGCCTATAACTTCATATCCTTTTTTAAGAGCTTCATCTGTAAGAGTCTTGATATTAGGCCAGCCGCTCCATTCAGTTTTACTAAGATTATAGGAGATTATAACCACAAGATTTTCTGAACTCAAAAATTGAGAAGTGTAATCTTTATCGCCCTTTTCTATAGTAAAATCATGAATAGGAGGTAAATAACCTTCCTGCACCATTTCGGTTTCAACATCAATAAATTCACCTTCGGTCTTAGGATAACTCCCGGTTGTGGTGATTATTTTTTCGGCTCCATTGACCTTAAATCGCCAATTATAGTCAAAAATCGCCTTTTTTGCTCCTTCGGGTACTTTCATGCTATCTTCAATATTTACGCCTATTTTATAAGGTCGAAAATCAAAAGTGGGCAGGTGCATTAAAACGTGATAACCAAAGGTGAGACAACCTATAAATGATAAAAATATAATTATAGACTGACCAAAATTTGTAAAAAGGGGTTTGATGTATTTGCTGTTAAAAAATAGTAGCAGGATAAGCACTAGAAGTATTACATCTTTAGTAAATGATTGCCAGGGCGTAAGCGGTAATGCATCGCCAAAACAACCGCAGTCTGTAACCTTATTAAAGTATGCCGAATAAAAGGTGAGAAATGTAAAAAACAAAATCATAAGAAGCAGCAACCAGAGCGTTGCCCTTTTCATATAACCTATAATTAAGGCAATACCCAGAACCAGTTCTATTATAACAAGGATCACAGCGATAGCTAATGCAAACGGACTTAAAAACTCAAGGTTAAGAACATCTGGGCTAAAGTATTCCTGAAGTTTATATGAGAAACCTAAGGGATCATTGAGTTTTATAAAGCCGGAAATAATAAAAAGAATACCGACAAATATTCTGGTGATGCCTATTAGAAATTTCATATAATTAAACTGCTTTTTGTGGTTTAAGCGGTGATTTTTTTTCCTTCTTTCATCAGGATCAATGCAAAAATTGAATAATTGATCATGTCCTGATAATTAGCATCAATACCTTCAGAAACCAGAGTAATACCTTTATTATCTTCTATTTGCTTAACTCTCAATAGTTTTTGAAGAATAAGATCTGTAAGTGAACTCACTCTCATTTCCCGCCACGCCTCACCATAATCATGGTTTTTATTTTCCATGAGGGTTTTTGTTAGCGAGATTTTTTCGTCATAAATAGTTAAAGCGTCTTTTAGATTTAAATCTGGCTGCTCTACAACTCCCAGTTCAAGCTGAATAAGCGCCATAACAGAGTAGTTAATTATCCCTATAAATTCGCCGGCTTCATCTTCATCAACTTTGCGCACACTATTTTGCTGCAGGCTTCTTATGCGTTGGGCTTTTATAAAGATTTGATCTGTAAGCGATGGCAGTCTTAAAATGCGCCAGGCACTGCCATAATCTTTCATCTTTTTTTCAAAAAGCTCGCGGCACATCATAACTACCGCATCATATTGTTTTGATGTATGATTCATTAATAGATAAGAATTTGCGTAAATTTCGCTTAAAATAATCAATATAAAAAACACCACTCCTAATTAATGGCAAGCATTAACTGCAAAGGAAATCTTATAGATCTTAGTACCCCTAAAGTCATGGGAATTCTCAATCTCACACCAGATTCTTTTTATGATGGCGGCAAATATAAATCAGAGTCCGCGTTGCTCAATGAGACTGAAAATATGATTAACGATGGTGCTGCTTTTATAGATTTAGGCGCTTACAGTTCAAGACCAGGCGCAGATGATATTTCTGAAGAAGAAGAATTGAAGCGTTTACTTCCTGTAATTGAACTTTTGTTAAATGAATTTCCCTATTTATTGCTCTCAATTGACACTTTTAGGGCAAAAGTGGCAGATAATGCGGTTAATAATGGTGCTGCTTTAATTAAT
>JBALXG010000051.1:0-10720 GCA_036961055.1 Leeuwenhoekiella sp.
GTCGCGATAGGAGCATCTTTTATCGCGCTTTTTCAGGCATTAATTGCTATAATGCTTGCCAAGTATATTTATAATAATCCCTATGTACAGAATATTCTTTTGCGCACGGGGGTTGTGGTTTTTGTTCTCTTAGGAGTTTATTTCTTTATGAAAGCAAAAAAGCATAAAGTAAAGCCTAAACGGCTGCCTAAGCATCCCGGCATGCGTAGTCTGGGAAAAGGCATGTTTATTTCTGCGCTCAATATTTTACCTATTCCATATCTGTGTACAATAGGTGCTGCCTTAAACATAGGAGGAGCAGTAACTACTTATCACTTTATTGCAGTGGGTGCTTTTATGCTGGCCGCTTCTCTAGGAACCTTCGGTGCTTTATATGTGTATGTAATATTCTTTAATCGTATTGAAAAGCAGTCTTCAAACCTCTCAAAATACAGCAACTATTTTATGGCGGGGTTAATGCTGCTTCTGGTTATTCTCACGCTTATACGTATGTATTTTTCATAAAATGGCAACAGATAAAGACTTTTTTAAACGTGTTTATGATGTTGCCAGGCAAATACCTTATGGCAGGATCACATCTTATGGCGCTATAGCACGATATCTGGGTGCAGCAGGAAGTGCGAGAATGGTAGGATGGGCGCTAAATAAATCTGGCAATATGCCTGAAGTTCCTGCACACAGAGTGGTTAATAGAAAAGGAATTCTTACAGGAAAACATCATTTTGAAGGTACAAACCTCATGCAGCAGTTGCTGGAAAGTGAAGGATTTTTAATAGAAGAAAATCAGATAATAGATTTTGAAAAGAAATTTTGGGATCCTGTGATAGAATTAGACTTTTAGCTTCTAATAATCACCCAAAATGAGCCAATTATCGCTTTTTTAGGCTAAAAATCAGCTATTTTAGTCATATTTTGAAGGGTTTGAAAATCAATCATTTCAATTTATAAGCTTCGGTTTCTGAAGTTTTCATCCTATATTTGTATTTTAGAATCAATCTAATTAAGATAAGCAACGTGAAGTTAGACAAGAACGAGATATTGAAGTCTTTAGAGACAATTTCAGCACCGGGAGAAGGAAAAAACTTGATAGAAAGTGGTGCAGTTACAAACGTAGTTACCTTTGGCGATGAGGTTATTGTAGATGTAACCATTAAAAACCCCAGTTTACAAGCTAAGAAGAAAACTGAGGTCGAGATCATGAAGGCCATTCATGCAGAAGTGCATCAAAAAGCGCAGGTAAAAGTTAACATACGTGTTGACGCTCCTGAGAAACCTAAAAATGAAATAAAAGGTAATCCTATTCCCGGGATTCAGAATATAATTGCTGTAGCTTCTGGTAAAGGTGGTGTAGGTAAATCTACAATCACTGCAAACCTTGCGGTTACGCTTTCAAAAATGGGGTTTAAGGTTGGCGTTCTTGACGCAGACATTTATGGTCCATCTATTCCTATAATGTTTGATATAGAGAATTCACGCCCGCTTTCAGTAAAAGTTGATGGTAAGCAAAAAATGCAACCTGTAGAAAGTTACGGGGTTAAGATTCTGTCTATCGGCTTTTTTACTCGACCAGATCAAGCCGTTGTCTGGCGTGGGCCCATGGCATCAAAAGCACTTAATCAAATGATATTTGATGCCGCCTGGGGAGAGCTTGATTTTCTTTTAATAGATCTTCCTCCGGGAACCGGCGATATACATTTAAGTATTATGCAGTCAATGCCGGTTACAGGTGCATTAGTGGTGAGTACGCCGCAAAAAGTAGCTTTAGCTGACGCGAAAAAAGGAGTCGCAATGTTTCAGCAGGAAAGTATTAACGTTCCTGTGCTGGGAATAGTAGAAAATATGGCTTATTTTACACCAGATGAATTGCCGGAGAACAAATATTACATCTTTGGAAAAGACGGTGCAAAGCACCTTGCAGAAGATCTTGGCGTTCCCTTACTGGGTCAAATTCCCTTAGTGCAGAGTATACGTGAGGCGGGAGATGTAGGAAGGCCTGCAGCTTTGCAAACCGCAAGTGCTTTAGAATATGCTTTTGAAGAAATGACAAAAAGAACAGTAGAAGAACTTGTAAGACGTAATGACGATTTACCGGCTACTGAAGCGATAAAAATTACAACTATGGCAGGTTGTTCGGCAATAAAAAAATAGCAGATGAACGATAGTGAATTAAAACAAAAAGTTGAAGATGCACTCCAGGAGATACGTCCTTTTTTACAAAGTGACGGTGGTAATATTGCATTACTTTCTATAGAAGATGGTACAACAGTAAAAGTACAACTAGAAGGAGCCTGTGTTGATTGTACGGTAAATCAAATGACATTAAGAAATGGCGTTGAGCTTACTATTAAAAAACATGCGCCGCAGATAGAGCGTGTAATAAATGTACAGGCAGAAGATTCTTCAAGTAGATTTTCATGGTCACCTAAAGAATAGATTTTTTTTATTTTGAAATATATTATAAGCCTCCGTCAGGGGGCTTTTTTGTTTTCTTATTCTTAAAATGAGTATCTTTAAGATTGCAATTAATTAAATGGAATAATGAGCAAGAATGTAAATAGAAGAAGCGCTTTAAAAAACATGGCTTTAGGCACATCTGCGGTAGGTTTTGGCCTTGCAGGGCTTAGTTTTAGAGAGCCAAAGGCAGATACTTTAGAATTAGAAAAAGATAAAATTTCTTCAGATCTTAACGGCAATATCAATCATTCTGCCTGTTACTGGTGTTATAATTCTATTCCACTTGAAAAATTTGCACCTGATGCTGCTAAACTCGGTTTGGTTGCGATTGATCTTTTGCGACCTGAAGAATGGGAAGTTGTCGAGCAGTATGGTTTAAAATGTGCTGTTGCCACAGATACTTTTGCCAGTATTACAGATGGTTTTAACGACCCGGCAAATCACGCAAAACTTCAGGAACAATACACTAAATTGATTTCTCAGGCTGCCGCGAAAGATATTCCAAACGTTATTTGCTTTAGTGGAAGCCGAAGAGAACTGAGCCAAGAAGAAGGTCTGAATAATTGTGTCACTGGTTTAAAACCGCTGGTAGCACAAGCCGAAAAAGAAGGTGTTGTTCTTATTATGGAGCTTCTCAACAGTAAAGTAAATCATCCAGATTATCAATGTGACCATACAGAATGGGGAGTGGCGCTTTGCGATCGTCTTGATTCAGATCACTTTAAACTACTCTACGATATCTACCATATGCAAATAATGGACGGGGATATCATTGCTACGATAAGAGAATATCACCCATATTTTGCGCATTATCATACAGGCGGTGTTCCCGGTAGAAATGAGATAAATCAATCACAGGAGCTTAACTATCCCGCTATTATGCAGGCAATTGTTGATACCGGCTTTAAAGGATATGTGGCTCAGGAATTTGTCCCTACTTATACAGATAAGATCGCCGCGCTTAAAGAAGGTGTGGGTATTTGTGACGTTTAAAAAATAAATCTTCGGCTTAAATTTTATTTAGAAGAATCTTCTCTAAACTAAAAGTCAAAAAATCTATAAATTTGCAGGCTTAATAAAATGCCTGAAGGCAATCTACAAGTATGCAAGATATCACTATTACCGTTATAGACAGAGAGGGAACCGCTCACGCACTTGAGGCTCCTACAGATATGAATCTTAACCTTATGGAAATTTGTAAAATGTATGAACTTCCAGTAGAAGGTACTTGCGGTGGTATGGCCATGTGCGCTTCTTGCCAGTGTTATGTGCTGTCTGATCATAAGCTTAACGAAATGGGTTATGACGAAGAAGCCATGCTATCTGAAGCTTTCTTTGTAGAAGAGAACAGCCGTCTGGGATGCCAGATTCCTATCACGCCAGATCTTAACGGACTGCAGGTAAAACTTGCTCCAGAAAGTTAGTCTATTTTTTCTTTTACTAAAGGCAGTAATCGCTCAACAAATTCTTTATAGGCTAGAGCCGAAGGATGTAAGCCGTCACTAGCAACTAATTCAGGTTCCTGAAGGCCTCTTTGCGTGATGTCTGTAATATTAAGAAAGGTCACACCCTTATTTTCTGTTATTGCTTTCGCGAAAGCGTTGTACTTTTCAAGTTCGTCAGAGATTTTTTGCGGGTCAGAAGAGCTTTGACCGTAGGGGGTAAAAGCATAATCTGGAATAGAAACCACGATAACATTATTTTTATCACCACCGGCAAGCCTGATTGCGGTCTCTAATAATTTTGGAAATTCAGTTTCATATTGGCTGAAGGACGTGTGCTGATATTGATTATTAACGCCTATTAATAATGTTACAATATCATAAGAAGCATCAGGATTATCTTCAGCAATCGCTTTAATAAGTTGATCTGTGCGCCAACCGGTAGTAGCGATTATTTTAGTTTGAAGATTAGCATCTGAAGCGGCATTATAAGCTGCTTCTAATTGTATAGGAAAACTACAGCCTTCACATACACTTTGCCCAATAGTATAACTATCACCCAATGCCAGATAGTTAAAAGTCGCTGCACTAGCTGCTGTAGTATCTGTATTTATAGGGTTTTCTGCCTCTGGGTTTTCCTGGTTTAATGTAATGGCATCATCAGTTTTGCTACAAGCCAGGCCAAACAAAAATAAAGGAAGTATCAGTGAATATTTTAAAAAGTTCGCTGTCATTTTCATACGTTTATTTACGTGAAAACCTGCTGAAAGGTTTCAATTTTCAGGTAGTGAAAAAGCGATTATTTCATTTCCTTTTTCAGTCCCTAATTTTCCGCCGCCACAAGCTAAGACAATATATTGTTTTCCGTTAATCATATACGTTGAAGGTGTGGCAAAGGAAGCGGCAGGGAGCTTGGTTTTCCATAGTAATTTCCCGTTTTTACGGTCAAAAATCCGGAAAAACCCATCTTTAGTAGCAGAAATCATTAATAATCCAATTTCAGTAATTATTGGTCCGCCATAATTTTCTGTTCCTGTTTCCGGAATCCCCTTGTCAACAAGCGATTTTACGCTTCCCAACGGAATTTGCCAGAGATATTCTCCTGTATTAAGATCAAGTGCGTTTAAAGTTCCCCAGGGTGGCTTAATACCCGGCAAACCATTACTGTCTAAAAACTTGTGATAGCCGGTGTGACTATAAGGCGGAATGTTTGATGTGTCAATCATCGTAGTAGCAACTTCTTTTTTCTCCTCACCAAATAAGAAAGAGATCAGTGCTTCCTTTTCGTCATCTTTTAAAAAGGTAAAGCCGGGCATCATGCCTTTTCCATTAGAAATAGTGCTAAGTGCAGCCATTTTGGTCAGGCGCTGGTGAATATTCTGTAAAGAAGGGTAATTACTTGTCGGCAAGCCTTTGCGGTCTTTTTGATGGCAGGAAGCACAGTTGATGTTGTAAAGCGATTCTCCGGGAGATTCTCCCATGATATCTTCAGCCTGTGTTTCTTCAAGCTGAAGCGTCCAGGCCATTTCATTAGAGTTTATATAGAGGATTCCGTTTTCAGGATCTGCACCTGCGCCGCCCCATTCTGCACCGCCGTCATAACCCGGCAATAATAAAACAGGATCAAGTCCCGGCGGAGCAAACATGCGTTTATCGTGGGCATTGAATATTTTTAGCAACTCTTCCTTATTTTCAGCAAACGGACTTATATCTTTTTCGGTTAAATCTCTGGCTTGTCTGGCAAAAGGCTTTGGTTTTACCGGAAGTGGCTGCGTGAGCCAGGCTTCTTCACCGGGAAGGCTAGAAGCAGGAACTTCTACTTCTTCAATATCAAAAAGTGGTTCGCCGGTTTCTCTGTTAAAAACGAAAACATACCCGTGTTTTGTGATTTGAGCGACTGCATCAATTATTTTTCCATCTCTTTTTACTTGAATAAGATTAGGTGGCGCGGGCAGATCTCGATCCCAAATATCATGATGTACAAATTGATAATGCCACAATTTCTTCCCGGTATTCACATCCAGAGCGACCAGACTATTTGCATAAAGATCGCTGCCTTTTCTTTTAGCTCCATAAAAATCAGGAGCGGCAGAACCTGTGGGGATAAAGATTATTTCACGTTCTACATCTACAGCCATGCCCGCCCAGTTATTGACTGCGCCTACGCCTTCATTTTTATAAGCTTCGGTATTCTCCCAGCTTTCATAACCCGCTTCCCCAGGATGTGGAATGGTATGAAACGTCCACTCTAGTTTGCCGGTGATCACATTAAAAGCGCGAACATCACCCGGCGCAGCATCTGCACCTTCAGACAAGCGCACAGGCATAACGATGAGGTTTTTAAAAATCGTTCCCGGCGTGTTTGAAATGATGAATTTATCTTTGGCGCTTTCCGGTAAACCGGTATGTAGATCTACCGCGCCGTTATCGCCAAAATCGGGTATGAGCTGACCATTATCGGCATTTAAGGCATATAAATTAGCTCCAATTGTGCCTAAAATTCTTTTGTCTTTTCCGTCTTCACTTTCCCAATAACTTACTCCGCGGCTTGTGCTGTGCCACGCCCGTAATGGATCACCATAACGCCAGATCTCTTTCCCAGTTTCCGCGTCAAGCGCGAAAATTTGTACAGCTGAAGTAACGCCATAAACCTTGCCATTCACCATTAGCGGATTCATCTGCATTTGCCCGCTATCTGGTGCTTTGTACGTCCATGCAATTTGTAGATCTCTCACATTCGCTGGCGTGATCTGATCTATTTTTGAAAAGTGATTTCTGTCTCTTCCGCCCAAATATTGTGACCAATTAACGTCTTTACTAATCTTTTCATTATTACAGGAAATCAGGATAAAAGTGGTCAAAATCGGTAAAAAAGAGCGAATTTTCATTTAATCAGTTTTATAATCAATTAGTTTTTGAGGGCCTTCAAGAAGTACTCTCACGATTTTGAGAACGCCTTCATCTGTTGTGGCGATTTGCCATTTTATAAGTGAAATTTTTCCTTCTTCTATTTCAAGACCTGTAATACTTCTGGGATGCACACAGCTTCCGTCATTAAAATAAGCGATATCACCTGGCTCGGGAAAACGTGGTCTGTGTGTGTGACCGGTGATCGTAAACTGATTTTTATGATTTACAATCCACTTTTTTGTTCGGCGTTCAACTTTTATTAATTCGGTGTAGTTTTTTGCAGGACTTGTGGGATCTGAAATTCCGGCAAGGTTTAACGGTCGCCAAAGTACGCGCACCATAAAACGATTAAAACGCCAGCCCACATAATTCATCCAGTCGGCTTGATGACCGTGACAGAGAAAGAGTTCCTGACCGGTTTTAGCATGTTTTAGAATAAGAGCTTCGTTGATTTTAATTCCTGGAAAAAGCGGTTGATCTTTGCCGGTTTTGTGATCAAAAAATGAATAGAGGGTGTTCTTTACGTAGTTCTCATTGCGATATACCATATCATGGTTTCCCCAGATGAGGTGCAATCTTTTTTCAGAATAAAAAAGCTGCATGAGGTCATACACATTTTGATGAGACTGGTGTATGGTTTTAAAGGAGAGATTTTCCCAAAGTTCATCGCCATCGCCTAATTCACAATAGGTAAAGCCAGCCTGATAATATTGTTTTAAAGCGTGGTAATAAATATTTCGGTTGTTAGCAAAATCGTCTGAACCGCTATTGTCGCCACGATGGCAATCACTAAAGAGAATGATTTTATCATCATCTGTAAACGGGATTACCTTTGCATTTTTAAAAGCTCTGTCAAAGCGCGCAGATGAAGACATTTGTATCTTTTTAGCTAAAGATACAAATATGAGGGATTAATCGCGACGGGGAAATAAATTCCTGATGGTTATTTTAGATAAGTACATTTTCCCTTATTTCAAGCTCGATGCCATTCCATAACTGAATGCGTTTCTGCAATGCTTTAATAGAAATTTCTTCTACTTCCTGCCATTTTTTTGCATCGTTTCCACATAACTCTGAAACCATTTGCAGCGCCATGGGCCCGTGTTCATCACCATCAAGTTCTATATGGCGATCAAAATAATATTTAAAAAGCGTAAGATCTTTTTTGGGAAAATTCTGCTGAATATTGCCAATTATCTGGGTAAACATGCTGGGAATTAGATCTTCACGGCCAAAGGTAAATGCAGCTGCGATTTTGTGTGGCTTACCTTCTGTAATGACTTCAAAAGTAAATCTCAAAAATTTCTTCACACTTTTAGGTAGCTCACTAACCGCGATTACCAGAAATATATCTGTCCCGTGTATAATGTGTTCAAGAAACGAATTAATGTTCTGTGTAGAAGCACCAGCCTTTTTCATCGCATCCAGATACATCTCATAATGACTCTGGCGTTTACCATCCAGATTGATATCAGTTTCTTCAGCAAGTACGATCTCATTGATAAGATAGCGCACTTCAGGATTTCCTATGGGATACCAGGGCGTAGTGGTTTTAGTAAGACTGGTTTGCAAAGACTTTAAAAGTGACATAAAATCCCAAACGGCAAACACATGATGTTCCATAAAACGCTGTAAATCTTTTGGCGTTTTTAATGAAGTGTATAGTGGGTGATCAAGAAGTTGTTCCTGATATGGTAAAATGGCTTTTTTTACGTCTTCAATCATAGGTCTTTCTGCATTAAGCTGCAAAATTATAAAAGGAGAACAACAAATTAAAAGATATGGCCCTTAATTATCTTTATACCAGTATTATTTAAACGCATTAAGCCCTGTAATATCCAGACCGGTAATTAATAAATGAATGTCGTGCGTGCCTTCATAAGTGATAACACTTTCCAGATTCATCATATGGCGCATAATGCTATATTCTCCGGTAATTCCCATTCCGCCAAGGATTTGTCGTGCTTCGCGTGCGATTTTTATGGCCATATCAACGTTATTTCGTTTTGCCATAGAGATTTGTGGCGAGGTGGCTTTTCCTTCATTTCGTAAAACTCCCAGGCGCCAGGCGAGAAGTTGGGCTTTAGTAATTTCGGTGATCATTTCTGCCAGTTTTTTTTGCTGAAGCTGAAACGAGCCTATGGGTTGTCCAAATTGCAGTCTTTCTTTAGAATATCGTAAAGCAGTGTCATAACAATCCATTGCTGCGCCTATCGCGCCCCATGCGATACCAAAGCGGGCAGAATCCAGACAACCAAGTGGTGCACCTAATCCGGATTTGTTTGGTAATAAATTTTCTTTAGGCACTTTTACATTATCAAAAATAAGTTCGCCAGTTGAGCTTGCGCGTAGCGACCATTTGTTATGAGTTTCCGGAGTTGAAAAGCCTTCCATGCCTCGTTCTACAATGAGACCATGAATGCGGTCGCTCTCATCTTTTGCCCACACCACAGCAATATCTGCAAAAGGCGCATTAGAAATCCACATTTTAGCGCCGTTAAGCAAATAGTGATCGCCTTGGTCTTTAAAGTTTGTGGTCATTCCGCTAGGGTTAGAACCGTGATCTGGTTCGGTCAGGCCAAAACATCCCATAAACTCACCACTTGCAAGTTTAGGTAGATATTTTTTACGCTGCTCTTCATTGCCGTATTTCCAGATAGGATACATTACCAGTGACGATTGCACAGAAGCTGTAGATCGCACACCAGAATCACCACGTTCTATCTCCTGCATTATGAGTCCGTATGAAATTTGATCTAGGCCTGCACCGCCATATTCCTCCGGAATGTATGGACCAAAAGCACCAATTTCTGCCAGACCAGTAATAATTTGTTTAGGGAATTCAGCTTTTTGAGCGGCTTCCTCAATTATGGGAGAGATTTCACGCTTCACCCATTCGCGAGCGGCAGCACGCACAAGTTTATGTTCTTCTGTGAGGAGGTCATCAATATTATAATAGTCGGGAGCTTCAAAAAGATCTGGTTTCATGTAAAATGATTTGTAGTAAATTTAAGGAGAATGCGTGAAGTGGGCATTAGAAGGAATAGCTTGTTTTTCAATAAACTACAACTATTATTGTAATAATTGGGATATTTCATCTTTAAGTTTATCTAGATCCTGAACTACAATTGACCAAATAATATCATCTGAAACCGTATCGTAACCATGACTTATTCTATTACGAGTATCTACTATTTTTCTCGCGTTATTTATTTGAATATCCGGTTTGCGTTTTAAGATCCTGCTTACTGCTTCCCCAATAATTTCTAAATTTCGCTCTATTGCTCTTTTTCCTTTCAGGTCATTTAGAAATTCTTCATAACTCCTGTTTTCGGGTAAAAAGGATACGATTTCATCAATGGCTTGATTAATATCTTCTAACCAGGTTTTGATCTCATTCTCCATAAAGTTGAAGCTTGGTTTGATCAATCTCTTGCTTTAGAAAGCGGTTTTTAATGGCTTTAGATTCCAATAAATCAATTTTTCTATTGAAAATTTTTTCCAAATTAAATTTCAAGTCAAAATATTTATCTGAATAAGAAAGTGGATTTTGATCATCTATATCTACAATGAAGTCAATATCGCTGTCGGGACGCAGTAAATTTTTAGTTACAGAGCCAAAGGCAAATAGAGATTTTACTTTGTTACTGGCACAAAGCGATTTTATTTGATTGATATGTTTATTGATTTCTTCCATATTCTCCTAATCAAATATAGTAAATATGAATGGAGGAATTAATTTAAGTATAATTGATGTATCGAAAATATTGAACCTTCCCTAGTTATATTTGTGCGACCCTGAATCGAGTTCAGGGTGACACTTTGAATCTTGTGCCCTTGAATTAACCGAAAGCTTTCGGGACAAGATGACGTTTACATCTTCAAATAAAAATCCTTGACCAAAGAAATATAAT
>JBALXG010000520.1:0-2395 GCA_036961055.1 Leeuwenhoekiella sp.
GGTATTTGTTATTTATTTCTATCCTAAAAATTTTACTCCCGGTTGTACTAAAGAAGCCTGTAGTTTTAGGGATAGTTATGCCGATTTTAAGGCCTTGGGAGCAGATATTTTAGGTGTAAGCAGCGATAATACCAATTCTCACGCACGTTTTGCAGACAAATATTCACTGCCATTTACCATGCTTTCAGACCCTGGCGGAAAAATAAGAAAGAAATTTGGTGTAAAATCTGACTTATTAGGGCTAATACCTGGTAGGGAAACGTTTATTTTTGATAAACAAGGGAAACTTGTTTTGCGCTATAACAGTTTAAAAGCACAGTCTCATATTACAAAGGCGATGGAAGCCGTTAAAAATTTAAATAATGAAAACTAATTATTATCCATTAACATTTACCCCGGTTTTAAAAGAAAAAATATGGGGCGGTCAAAAATTAAATTCTCTTTTTGGAAAAGGAACTTCTAAGCAGGCAAAACTTGGTGAAAGCTGGGAAATTGCAGATCTTACCGAAGGTCAAAGTATTGTGAAAGAAGGCGATTTTGAAGGTTTAACCTTAAAAGAAGTTATAGCAAAAGATCCTGCTGCATTGATGGGAGCTTCGGTTTATGAACGTTTTGGTTTACAATTTCCGCTTCTTATAAAATTTATAGATGCCGCAAGTGACCTTTCTATACAGGTACATCCTACAGATGAAACTTCACCCACCGGTGTAGGTAAAACCGAAATGTGGTACATCATGCAGGCAGATAAAGGTGCAGAGCTTACTGTAGGTTTTAAGGAAGGTGTAACTAAAGAATCTTTTCGTAAAAATATTGATAACCTCACTGTAGAGAAAGCTATGGATACCCATGTTGTAAATCATGGTGACGCTTTTTTTATAAACGCAGGCCGTATACATGCGATAGGTGGTGGTGTACTTCTGGCAGAAATACAACAAACTTCTGATGTAACTTATAGAGTTTATGATTATAACCGCAAAGATGATTCTGGTAATTTAAGAGATCTACATGTTGAAGAATCACTTGAAGTTCTTGATTTTAACCCTACACAGGATTTTAAGTTAGAATATGATGAAACACCTAATGAAGTACATACTCTAAAACATCATAAATATTTTAAAACCGACTGGCTTAAGCTGGAAGAAAAAGATTATTCAATCACCAGAAATGACTCTTTTACAATAATTATCGCAGTAGCGGGCGAGTTAGAATATACCTTTAATGGCGAGAAAAGTAAGCTCGATGCCGGTAATACGTTGCTAATTCCTGCAAATTGTGGTGCTGTAGAGTTGTATGCTAAAGAATGTGAAATATTAGAAGTTTACCTGTAATAGCCTTAATAAATGGCGTATTTTTGCCGAAAATTTAAAATATGGCAAGTATAAGAGATCTTAAAAAAGACGTTAATTACGTTTTAGGTGATATTATTGATGCTGTCTACATATGGCAGGCAATAAATCCTAAAGAAGATCAGGCAAAAGCTGAAGCAATCATTGACGATGCAATCAACACCTTTGATGTTTTAATTGCTAAGGTAAACGATAAAAGCGTCGAAGACCGCAAGGCAAATTTAAATAGTGTAAAAGTAGAATTAGAAGAAAAAGGCAGAGCCCTTATCAATAGAATAAATGAGCTTTAAGCTTATTTATTCTATTTCTTTTATTGATAGTGTATCTACTGTAGTTTCAGAAGGAGTTTGTTGATCAGTGTTTTTACGCTCTTTAATAAACTCCTTTAATGTTTTACCGTACATAGATTTTCTTACCGGCTTATCAAGTGATGAATATATAGTATCCAGATACTTAATATTTGCATCAAAAATCTCAGAAATTGCCAGATAAGGAGCGATTTCTAAATCCTTATTATTTATAGCAAAATTCACCGTGTACAGATATTTTCTACGCGTTAAATTTTGAAGCTGATTATCATAATCTACAATAGAATCTTCCTTTCCATTTTGTCTGGCAACAAAACTCTTCTTAATTAAATCAAGATTTTGATCATTAAAACGCAGAATCATTTTTTGATATTCATCTAGTTTTAATTGATTGCGTGATCCTGTAATGGCAGCCTGACTTTCAAAGTTAGTTAATGAGGTGGTAAGAGACATTTCTCCCGGTTCTGCAAAAAATACAATACGATCATCATAATCTGAAGCATCTACTTTTTCAAGACTTAGATATAATATTTGTGGTTCTTTTATTTCTGCCTCAAGAACAAATTCAGGATCGCCAGTCATAACCACACTGTCAAGATTTACAAGCGTGGTGTCATCAACTTTTTGCAGGTACAAAACACCTTTTTTAAGACCGCTTACCGTACCGTTAAGTGTAAAATCTTTTTTGCGGCTACAGCTTGCCATAAAACAGATAATCAATGTAAGAACCAGAAACTTTTT
>JBALXG010000521.1:0-2386 GCA_036961055.1 Leeuwenhoekiella sp.
GTTTTAAACCATGCGCTAAACTAATGCAAAAATAGAAAAAACAAAGATGCTTACAAGCTTTTTTGCCACTTCAAAGCCTTTAAATTTTATAGTGATAATTATTATGGTTATCACTTTTTTTCTGTGCTTTAATCTGGAGGTAATTAATACTGATTTTTCACCATATAATGTGTTGATTCAGTTTGCAATACTCATATTATATTTGTTTACAATAGGCGTCCTTAACTTTGTCGTTAAGCGCAATACGCTAACAAAAAAGAACACATATTTGCTGTTTTTCTTTATTTGTTTCACTTTTTCACTTCCTGTTTGCTTTTCAAATCCTTCGGTGATCACCTCAAGTCTCTTCCTGCTTTTAGCTTTACGGCGTATTATAAGCATGAGGTCACAGCTTGAGCTACAAAAGAAAATTTTTGATGCGGCACTCTGGATAACGGTCGCATCTCTTTTTTACTTTTGGAGTATATTATTTCTTCTTGTCTTATATGCGGGCATTCTCTTTCATGGTACAAACAGCTATAAAAACTGGCTAATTCCTATTTTATCTATTTTTGTCGTTCTCATTTTTTGCCTCACTTACGCCGTTTATAATGATGGTGTGATGAGTTTTATAAGGGCATATTTTGATAAACCCAGTTTTGATTTTACGCCTTATAGCAATTTAAAACTGCTTGTTCCCATCTCATTTTTATTTGCGCTTTACCTATGGTGTGCAATAAAATATATAGCTTTGGTTACGGCTGTTTCTCAGAAATTAAAATCCTCCTATTTAATAATTTTACTTAGTTCACTGGTAACTTTAATCATCGCTGTAGTGTTTGCGCCTATACGCGATGGCAGCGAATTTTACTTTGCTTTAGGACCACTGGCGATTATAGTCTCACGATATATAGAAAAAAGCAACGGTTTCTGGTTTAAGGAGATGGTTTTAATAATGACCTTGGCACTACCGGTTATTATGTACTTTATGAGCTAAAGAACAATTTGAGTGTTTTAGCTTAATGTTTCTCAAAAGAACAATCTTTTAAAATATAATACCTTTGTCTTTTTAGATTGGCGCTTCTATTTTCGCTACGGTTACTTATTTCACAATAAAGTAAAAGAGAAAAGGTTTAATATGGAAGGCATTCTTAAAAGAGAACACAATACAGAAAACGGTTATTATAAACAACCATAACAGCAATAAAACAATGATTTCTCATACCGCAAAAAGAATATTTAACGATGCAATACAAGAATATCATCTACACGATAATGTAGATCATGATTTTGAAAACAAATATGATGAAAATGTTTATTTTCTTGAGCATTTACTCTACAGAAAATGCTGGATTGATACTGTACAGTGGCATTATGAAGATATCATACGCGACCCAAACATAGATCCTGTTGAGGCTCTAAAATTAAAGAGAAGGATTGATGCGTCTAATCAAGATCGTACAGATATGGTTGAATATATTGACAGTTATTTTCTTGATAAATACAAAGAAGTAGAGCCCAATGATGAGGCCAGTATAAATACAGAAAGTCCCGCGTGGGCAATTGACCGGCTATCAATTTTGGCTTTAAAAATCTATCATATGCAGGAAGAAGTAAGTCGTACAGACGCTTCTCCCGCCCATAAAGAAGCCTGTCAAAACAAACTTAATATTTTGCTTGAGCAACGTGCAGACCTTTCTACCGCTATTGATATGTTAATCACAGATATTGAAAATGGCGATAAGTATATGAAAGTATACAAACAGATGAAAATGTATAACGATGACGAGCTAAATCCCGTCCTGCGTGGGCAAAAGTAAAAACATTGAAAAATTTAAGAAGAAAAAGGAAAAATCCCTTCTTGTAATTCGGCTTTCTGCGCTGGGTGATGTTGCGATGTGTGTTCCTGTCTTACTGGCGTTGTGTCAAAGTTATCCGCAATTATCGCTCAAAGTACTCTCAAATCCGCTTTTTAAGCCTTTTTTCGCAAAAATTGACTGTGTAAGTTTTATAGAAGCCAGAGTAAAAAAAGAGCACAAAGGATTCTTCGGGATTTTCAAATTATATCGCGAAATTCCCGCTAAAGATTTTAATGCTGTCGCAGATCTGCACAATGTTATCCGGTCAAAAATACTAGGCTTCCTTTTTCGCATAAGCGGAAAAAAAGTTGTTAAAATAAATAAAGGCAGAGCCGAAAAAAAAGAGCTGATAAAAGAGAGTGAAAAGAATCTTATTCCGCTTAAATCAAGCCAAGAGCGGTATGCAGAAGTTTTTGCAAAATTGGGATTTCCGGTTACCCTAAATAAATCTCATGTTTTAGGAAAGCAAATTATCAAGCCCGAAATTCATAAGATTATAGGCAGCGAACCCCACAAATGGTTGGGAATAGCGCCTTTTGCAGCACATG
>JBALXG010000522.1:0-2357 GCA_036961055.1 Leeuwenhoekiella sp.
ACGCACTTTTAATGGAACAGCATTCTCCATATAGGCAGCGGGAGTATTATCTCTTTCTGAATAGGTGAACACATGCAGATATGAAATATCCAGATCATTGAGAAAATGATAGGTCTTTAAGAAAAGATCGTCTGTCTCCCCCGGAAAACCAACAATTACATCTACGCCTATGCAAGCATCTGGCATTACTTTTTTAATGTGAGCAACTCTATCTATATATAAGTCTGTGCGATATCTTCTGCGCATTTTACCCAGAATCTCATCACTCCCACTTTGTAAAGGAATATGAAAGTGAGGTACAAAAGCTCGAGACGCCGCAACAAGTTCTATAGTTTCATTTTTCAGCAAATTGGGCTCAATACTTGAAATACGCAAACGCTCAATGCCTTCTACTTTATCAAGTGCTTTGACAAGATCTAGAAATGTATGTTGATGCTTTTTATTACCAAATTCACCTTTACCATAATCTCCAATATTGACACCGGTAAGAACGATTTCCTTAATTCCCTGTGTAGCAATTTCGGCAGCATTGTTTACTACGTTAGCCAACTCATCGCTTCGTGAAATACCACGAGCTAGTGGAATAGTACAATACGTACATTTATAGTCACAACCATCCTGAACCTTTAAAAAAGCACGTGTACGATCACCTATAGAATAAGATCCTACATAAAAATCTGCTTCTTCAATCTCACAGCTATGAACTTCACCAAAGTCATTTTTGGCTAAATCATTTATATAATCTGTTATTTTAAACTTTTCTGTAGCGCCAAGAACGAGATCAACACCATCAACATCAGCAAGTTCTTCTGGTTTTAGTTGAGCATAACAACCAACAGCTGCTACAAAGGCATTAGGATTTACCTTTTGTGCCTGCTTTACAATAGTTTTAAAACGCTTATCTGCATTTTCTGTAACGCTACACGTATTGATAACGTAGATATCAGCATTTTCTGAAAAATCAACGCGATCAAAACCTTCTTGTTGAAAGTTTCTGGCTATGGTAGATGTTTCAGAAAAATTAAGCTTGCATCCCAAAGTGTAAAATGCTACTTTTTTGCGTGGAGCGTTCATGGGCTTCTTATTATCTTTTGGTTACATTTGTCCTTCAATTCACCTCTATTTAGGCGAAAAATCAACAAGGCAGACTCGATAATTTTGAGGAAGCAAAGGTAGTCACAATAATTCTATTGCTCAAATTGAAACAGATCATATTCAAAATTCTAATTGCAGGCATATCACTATTCTACTGTACGCTATTTTTAAGTTGTAAAAGCGATTTAAATAAAAGTCGAGAAAACCAGGTTTTTCGCTATAATGAGCAGTACAATATTGCTACATTAGACCCTGCTTTTGCCCGAAATCCACCGATTATCTGGCCTACAAACCAGATTTTTAATGGTCTCGTTCAGCAAGATGACAGTTTAAATATTGTGCCAGATATTGCAAAAAGCTGGATAATAAGTAATGATTCAAAGCGATATACATTCACGCTGCGAGATGATGTTTATTTTCATAAACATGCACAATTTGGAAAAGACAGTACGAGAACGGTAAATGCAAAAGATTTTGTTTTTAGCTTTGACAGGTTAACAGATCCTCAGGTCGCATCTCCCGGAAGCTGGGTTTTAAGCAACGTCGCAGCTTATCATGCCGAAAATGACAGCACATTTGTAATTGATTTAAAACAGTCTTTCCCAGCATTCATAGGTCTTTTAAGTATGCGATATTGTTCTGTAGTGCCAAAAGAAATAGTAAAACTTTATGGTAGTGATTTTCGCTCTCACCCCATTGGCACCGGACCTTTTAAATTTAAACGCTGGGAGGAAGGTGTAAAACTCGTACTTCGCAAAAATGAACTATATTTTGAAAAGGATAAACAAGGAAATTCCTTACCCTATCTGGAAGCGGTCGCAATTACTTTTTTACCCGACAAACAAAGTGAATTTCTGCAATTTGCACAGGGAAATCTGGATATGCTTAACAGCCTTGATCCTTCTTATAAAGATGAACTTTTAACGGCTACCGGAAAATTAAAACCAAAATACAAGGATCAGGTGAATATTATTACCGGCCCTTTTTTAAATACTGAATATCTAGGCTTTTTTCTTGGAAGTCCGTCACCTGAAGTAAGATCAGTATTATTGCGAAAAGCGGTTAATTTTGGCTTTGACAGGCAGAAAATGATCACTTATTTACGTAATGGAATAGGCATGCCGGCAAATCAAGGATTTATACCTATGGGTTTACCCGGTTTTAATGACAAATTAATAGGCTATGATTACAATCCGCAAAAGGCTCAAAAACTCATAAACCAATATAAAAAAGAAAGTGGAAATCTGGAACCTGTAATCAGC
>JBALXG010000523.1:0-2355 GCA_036961055.1 Leeuwenhoekiella sp.
CATGAGTTAAGCCGAAATAAAAAGCTTAACCAGGATATTGAAGACAAAGTAAACGATTATAATGAGCGCGTTGAATATCTGGAGAAAAAACAATCTGATATAGATAAACTGCATCAAAGTATTGTACAACAACTAGAGGTGATTTCTGGTTTACCTGCAGAAGAAGCAAAAGATCAATTGATAGCTTCCTTAAAAGATCAGGCAAAAAGTGATGCGATGGCTTTTATCCAGAATTCTATGGAAGAAGCAAAACTAACAGCAGAACAGGATGCTAAAAAGATAATCTTAAACACAATTCAACGTATAGGTACAGAAGAAGCAATAGACAATTGTGTTTCTGTCTTTAACCTAGAGAGTGATGATGTAAAAGGTCGTATTATTGGTCGTGAAGGGCGTAACATACGTGCTATTGAGGCTGCAACCGGTGTTGAGATTATTGTAGATGATACACCAGAAGCGATTATTCTATCTTGTTTTGATAGTGTTAGAAGAGAAGTAGCGAGATTATCGCTTCATAAACTGGTTACAGATGGCCGTATTCACCCTGCACGTATAGAAGAAGTAGTAAATAAAACTACTAAACAAATAGAGCAGGAAATAGTAGAAGTAGGCAAACGTACTGTTATAGATCTGGGAATTCACGGGTTGCATCCTGAATTGATAAAAGCAGTAGGTAGAATGAAATATCGTTCTTCTTATGGTCAAAACCTGCTACAACACAGTAGGGAAGTGGCTAAACTTTGTTCTGTTATGGCAGCTGAGTTAGGTGTTAATCCTAAACTTGCAAAACGTGCGGGATTACTTCACGATATAGGTAAAGTGCCTGAAACAGAAAGCGAACTTCCTCACGCATTATTAGGAATGGAATGGGCAGAGAAACACGGTGAAAAACCAGAAGTTTGTAACGCGATAGGAGCTCACCACGACGAGATCGAGATGAAAAGCTTACTTGCACCTATAGTTCAGGTTTGTGATGCGATAAGCGGTGCAAGACCAGGTGCAAGACGTCAGGTGTTAGATTCTTATATACAACGATTAAAAGATCTTGAAGATATAGCCTTTGGTTTTGGAGGTGTAAACAAAGCTTATGCTATTCAGGCGGGTCGTGAACTACGAGTAATTGTAGAAAGTGAAAAAGTAACTGATGAAAAAGCGGCTTCTCTTTCATTTGAAATTTCGCAGAAAATTCAAACAGATATGACGTATCCCGGACAGGTAAAAGTTACCGTGATACGCGAAACAAGAGCCGTGAATATCGCTAAATAAATAGCTTGAGAGCATAAAAAAAATCCCGATCTAATAATTTTAGATCGGGATTTTTTATTTTATAAAGTGTACGAATTAATCTTCTTCTGAAGACGAGGAAGATTCATCCATAGAGTGATATACGTTTTGTACATCTTCATCTTCTTCAATTTTTTCTAAAAGCTTCTCAACATCTTCCGCTTCTTCTGCAGAAAGAGGTTTTGTAACCTGCGGAATGCGCTCAAATCCTGAAGAAAGTATTTCTGTTCCTTTTTCTTCTAAAGCAGATTGTATAGCACCAAAACTTTCAAAAGGTGCGTAGATGAAAATTTCATCTTCATCCTGAAAAACTTCTTCTGCACCGTAATCTATAAATTCAAGTTCGAGTTCCTCCACGTCAAGTCCTTCAGCAGCGATTTTAAAATTGCAGGTATGGTCAAACATAAATTCTACAGAACCAGAAGTACCTAAGTTTCCGTTATTTTTATTAAAATAAGATCTTATGTTAGCAACGGTACGATTATTATTATCTGTCGCTGTCTCAATGAGAATAGCAATACCGTGAGGCGCATAACCTTCAAAAAGTACTTCTTTATAATCACCCAGACTTTTATCGCTGGCACGTTTTATGGCGCGCTCAACGTTATCTTTGGGCATGTTTACGCTCTTCGCATTTTGAATTACAGCACGCAGTCTTGAGTTAGAATCAGGATCTGGACCTCCTTCTTTAACCGCCATTACAATATCCTTGCCTATACGAGTAAAGGCTTTAGACATCGCGCTCCAGCGCTTCATCTTCCTTGCTTTTCTAAATTCAAATGCTCTTCCCATAGTATATTTTATTGTGGCGGTAAAATTATAAAAAATGATGTTTCCAGAAAGTTTGTTTTTGGTTTAAAAGCAAAAATTTTAAAAATCATTTTCTGTTAATCAGATGCTGTATTTCAGGTTTTTATCCTCCTATAATTGATTCAATTGTGTGTGCAAGTTTAAAATCACGCTCTGTAACCCCGCCGGCATCATGGCTTGAAAGTGAGATTTTAAGTTCGTTATAAACATTTGTCCAGTCTGGATGATGATTTTGTAATTCGGCTTCAAAAGCGATACGTG
>JBALXG010000524.1:0-2347 GCA_036961055.1 Leeuwenhoekiella sp.
CGCTGCGCAAACAATTCAGTAAAATAACCCGTATTTACGACTTCATTTGGTACGGTAGTTTTGCAGTTGATGAAAGTACTTTTTTAAAAGCCGAAAAAGAATTTTTAAAAATTAAAGAATCTTTATGAGTAAGCGCTATAAAATAATCGCGGCGGTTCTCATATTGCTAATCACAGCACTCGTTGTGCTTGAAGCTTCACAACCGGAACCTATAAACTGGTTTCAGAGTTATAGTAAAAATGATAAAATTCCCTTTGGAAGTTATATTTTTTATCAGGAACTTCAAAAACAAGGCTTAGCTGATAAAATAGAAGAAGTCAACATTCCGCCTTTTGAATTTTTAGAGGACAGCACCGTTAGCGGAACGTACTTTTTCATTAATAACAGCGTGTATTTTGATGAAACTGAAGCTGAAAAAATACTTGAATGGATAGGAAAAGGCAATACGCTTTTTGTTTCGGCAACTTCAATGAGCTCATTATTGCTTGACTCGCTTAAGCTGAAAACTAAATATTTTAACGAAACAAAAAACCTTAAAAAAAGACCGCTTGTCAATCTTTCTAATCCACAACTACATAATAACAAGCCTTACCGACTTAATAAAGATGTAGGAACGGTTTATTTTAATGAAATAGATACCGCACATACAGTCGTTCTGGGTGAGTATGATTTTATACGCGATAATGATTCAAGCACAATAAAAAAACCAAAAGTCAATTTTATTAAAGTTCCCTACAAATTAGGAAATGTAGTCTTGCATACCTTCCCTCAAGCTTTTACAAATCTGTTTATGCTTGATGGAAAAAACAGCGATTATACCGGTAAAATCCTCTCTTATTTGCCAAAAAATGGCATAATTTATCTCGATCATTATTATAAATCTGGCAAAATCTTTAATACTTCACCGCTCTATATCATTTTACACAACAAATATTTGCGCTGGGCCTATTACATATTGCTAATAATGGCCGTTTTTTGGGTTTATTTTGAAGGAAAAAGAAAGCAGCGCAGTATCCCGGTTGTAAAACCGTTACCTAATCAAACGGTAAGTTTTACACGCACCATTGCCGGAATGTATCTTGAGAAAAAAGAGCACAAGCAAATAGCAGTTCATCAGATAAACCATTTTATGGAATATCTGCGCAGCCGCTTTGCAATTCCCACAGCAGACCAGGGAATTGAGTTTATTGACAAAGTTGCTGCAAAAAGCGATATTCCTCGTGAGAAAGTAAAAAGTTTAATTGATTATATAATCCTTATTCAGCAAAAAAATCAGATTTCTGAAAATGAATTAATTAAGCTTAACACATTGATAGAAAAATTTAAATCTAAAAAATGATGGAAGAAGAAAACAATACATCAGACGCCGTAAACGAGCCTCAAATACCACAAACTCCTGATGTAAATGAGGATATTGATTTTAAAAGCAGGCTTCCACTTGAAGAATTACATGATGCAGTTGAAAAATTAAAAGCTGAATTAGGGAAAGTCATCATAGGCCAGCATGAATTTATTGAACTGCTTGTAGTCGCATTACTTTCAGATGGTCATGTTTTAATAGAAGGTGTTCCGGGAATCGCTAAAACGATAACCGCGAAGCTTTTCGCCAGAACGCTTGATACACATTTCAGCAGGATTCAATTTACTCCAGATTTAATGCCCAGCGATGTTCTGGGTACAACAATTTTAAATATGAAAACCAGCGAATTTCAATTTAAAAAAGGGCCTATTTTCTCAAATATCGTCCTTATTGACGAGATAAATAGAGCTCCGGCAAAAACTCAGGCTGCACTTTTTGAAGTTATGGAGGAGCGACAAATCACTATTGACGGAATAGAATACGCAATGCAACCGCCGTTTATGGTTCTGGCGACTCAAAACCCTATTGAACAGGAAGGAACATATGCTCTCCCGGAAGCGCAGCTTGACCGTTTTCTATTTAAGATCAAAGTCTCTTATCCAGATTTAGAGGATGAAGTTGCCATACTTAAAAGTCATCATGAGCGTAAGTTAAAACCAGAAGTGCAGATAGAAGCCATACTCACTCCAGAGAAACTTTTGTCCTTTAAAAAACTTACTCACGAAGTAATTATTGAAGAAAAAATTCTCAATTATATAGCCGAAATAACCGTTAAATCCAGAACGCATCCACATTTATACCTTGGTGGTTCCCCGCGAGCATCTATCGCGATAATGAACGCTTCTAAAGCTTTTGCAGCGATAAACGGAAGAGATTTTGTCACTCCTGAAGACGTAAAAAGATCAGTCATTCCGGTTATGAGACATCGAGTTATTCTTTCGCCAGAGCGAGAGATGGAAGGTATGACGCCAGAAAGTGTTATTGAGT
>JBALXG010000525.1:0-2341 GCA_036961055.1 Leeuwenhoekiella sp.
CTTTAATAGTTTTTTCCTGATCCTGTAACTGTTCCTTCTGAACTTCATCAACAGTCATTTTATGATATGTAAAAATTTCTGATTTTGACTTTTTGTAATTATGAATTCTGTCATTATCACTAACTTCAAAATAATAGTTGTAAGAAATTCCTGGAGTTAATGATAAAGTGTCTGGAAAAGCTCCAGTAAATTGGGAAATAACGCCATTTTCTATATATAAATCTCTATATTTCAATGAATTATCGTCGTTTTGTGGATAAAAAACGAGTCTTAATTTGTTTAAACCGTAATCATCTGAAATCTTTCCATAGAAATAGTCCTGTTGCCCGGTAATTGTATCTGTTTTCTTTTCTACATTTATTTCAGGATAAGCGTCACGTATAACATTTATAGAATAATCTAAAGATTCATATCTGTTCAAATCTGTATTACTTGTAGCGATTGTATAGCTTAGATTGCTAAAAACAGCCCTTTCTAATAGAAAACTATTAGGCTCCTGGTTTTGAAAAGAATAAGTAGAATCTTTAGAAATCCATTCAATATTTTCTGTTGAAAGTGTTTTTAAATCCCAGCTAATAGTTGTGCCTTCAGGAACTGTTGCGCTTCCCGTATTTGTAACAACTTCATCCTGCTTTCCCGTATATGAAGGATAATTAAGTCGCATAGAAAAATTAGTGATTAAAGGTGTTTTGACAACCTTCAATTTATAATCTCTAGACGAAACATCATTAGCAGAAAATCGAAAAACAACATCCTTTGTAGGTTGTTCTACCGTGTATGTAAATTTTCCGCCTCCCTCCTGCTTCATGTAAAAGCTCTGGCCATCAATAATAATCTGAGCTTCTTCTGGTATTTGTTTTCCCTGCGTCTGAACTTTTATAATGAAATTCTGATTTTCTAAGGCCTTAAGTTCATCTTCAATTAAAAAGAAAGCAAAAGGTGCAGGTGGTTCATAGACTTCACTAAAATTAACCATCCTTTTATAGCTGCTTCCAAAAGGATTGTCATCTGCAGCAAAATTAAATATTAAGAATACGATTATAGGAATTATGGCAAACTTGAGATATTTGCCATTCTTTTTATAATCTACAGCAAGACTAAATGGGATAGGATCAAGTTCCTTACTTCTCTGTTCAATACTTGCAAGAGCCAGATCTGAGCCGTTATTGAGTTTATTAAGTTGAAGGGTATTTATTAATTTATCATTAACCTCAGGAAAATGCTTTCCTATAAGTTGAGAAGCTTCAGCGAGGTCAATACCTTTAGTTAACTTAAGCAGTCGGGCAAGTGGTATAAAAATAAGCCTGACTAAGAGCAGAATTTCAACTAAAATAAAAGACCAAAAAAGAATCGTTCTTCCTACCGGTCTTAACCAAAAAAAATATTCAATACATAAGCTTATTAACAAATAACTAAGCCCAATCGCTACGAAAAAAATTAAGCCACGCAGCAACTGATTTTTATAGTATTTGCTAATAAAAGCCTCAATTTTTGATTCTATTTTAGCTATTGCTTTCAATCTCCTTATCTTTCCTTTTTCTAGAACTAAAACTACGATTTTATATTATATTGACTTACAGCTTTTTTAGCATACAAAATAAGCCGCCATCCGCTGTAGCCAATTATTTCAACCTATGACAAACTAAAGCCTTTACAAAACTCACTCGTCACACTATAAAATTTTATCTTTGAAGCCTAAAATTACACTATGTCTAGTAATGTACGCGTACGATTTGCTCCCAGTCCCACAGGTCCACTTCATATAGGTGGAGTGCGCACAGCTTTATATAATTATCTTTTTGCTAAAAAACATGGCGGAACGTTTATTCTACGTATAGAAGATACAGATCAAAACAGATATGTAGAAGGTGCCGAAGATTATATTATTGAAGCTTTAAACTGGTGTGGTATTCCGTATGATGAAGGCCCAGGTAAAGATGGCGGCTTTGGTCCATACAGACAAAGTGAACGAAAAGATAAATATTTCGCTTTCGCTAAAAAACTTATTGATTCTGGTGATGCTTATTACGCTTTTGATTCGGCTGAAGCGCTTGATGCACATCGTAAGGATCACGAAGAAAAAGGAAAAACATTTATTTATAACTGGCATAATCGCAATAAGCTGGATAATTCTCTTACGCTTAATGCTGAAGAAACCAAAAGCCGAATAGATGCCGGTGAGGATTATGTAATACGATTTAAGTCGCCTGAAAATGAAATTCTATTTTTAACAGATATCATACGCGGTGAAATGGAGATTGACACAAATATTCTAGACGACAAAGTTCTCTTTAAAAGTGATGGGATGCCCACTTATCATCTTGCAAATATTGTAGATGAT
>JBALXG010000526.1:0-2338 GCA_036961055.1 Leeuwenhoekiella sp.
ATAAAATGTGTGGGCCAACAGGTGTTGGGATGCTTTACGGAAAAGAAGAATGGCTTACTAAACTTCCGCCTTACCAAGGTGGAGGTGAAATGATAGATCAGGTGACTTTTGCTAAAACAACGTATGCAGGTTTACCGCATAAATTTGAAGCAGGAACACCAAATATTTGTGGCGGAATCGCTTTTGGCGCAGCTTTAGATTATATGAACAGCATAGGTTTTGATGCTATTGCAGAATATGAACATGAGTTGCTGATTTATGCTACAGAAAAACTGAAGCAGATAGAAAACCTCAAAATTTACGGGGAAGCCAAAGAAAAAACTGCGGTGATTTCTTTCAACGTAGGTTCTATTCATCCGTATGATATTGGTACAATTCTCGACAAATTAGGTATTGCAGTGCGTACAGGTCATCATTGTGCACAGCCTATAATGGATTATTATAAAATTCCGGGAACGGTGCGTGCTTCTTTTGCTTTTTACAATACTAAAGCAGAAATAGATAGTTTTATTACTGCTTTAGAGCGGGCAGTCGCTATGTTGAGTTAGGCTTCCTTTTTGATTTATTAATCCTTAAATTTATACCGATTAATCATAGTAAAAAGCTGATTTTTATAACATATTGGTTAGTTTTTTACCCATTGTAAGACAAATTAAATGAGTACGATAAAAGAGATTCAGGAAGAGATAGTAGATGAGTTTGCAATGTTTGACGACTGGATGCAGCGTTATGAATACATGATAGATCTGGGCAAATCGCTACCGCTTATTGATAAAAAATATAAAACTGAAGAATATATAATTAAAGGCTGCCAAAGTAAAGTTTGGGTGCATGCAGATATGAAAGATGGTAAAGTTGCTTTTACTGCAGATAGTGATGCAATTATTACAAAAGGTATTATCGCTATTCTTATACGCGCATTTTCAAATCAGCCACCACAGGCAATTCTTGACGCAGACACGTCTTTTATAGATGAAATAGGGTTAAAAGAACATTTGTCACCCACCCGTGCAAACGGACTTGTAAGTATGATTAAACAAATAAAACTATACGCTGTGGCTTACCAGACACAGTTAAACTAACAGGCATCAGAAAAATTTCTATGCATAATTCTTATTAAGATGAGTGAGACAACTGAAGTAGATACAAAAGAACTTGGCGAAAAAATCGTACGGGTACTTAAGACAATTTATGATCCTGAAATTCCTGTTGATATTTATGAACTTGGGCTAATTTATGACGTTTTTGTAAATGAGGATTACGAGACTAAGATATTGATGACCTTAACAACACCTAACTGCCCGGTTGCAGAAACGCTACCTGTAGAAGTTGAAGAAAAGGTTAAGAGTATTGAGTTAGTTAAAGATTGCGAAGTAGAGATCACTTTTGACCCACCGTGGACGCAGGATCTTATGAGCGACGAAGCGAAACTGGAATTAGGTTTGCTTTAAGCGAAAGCCAAATTTGTCTATAAAGTAAATTCCTTATGGAAGAAATAGAAATAGTGAACCGCGTATCAAATAGTAAACTTATCACGTTTAATCTTGAGGATTTGTATCCCAAAGGAGAAAGGGTAACGCTGGATATTTCACAGTGGCTGTATGAAGGTATGATCCTTAGGGAAAAAGACTTTCGCGAAAGCTTAAAAAATCACAACTGGGAAAATTATCAAGATAGGTACGTGGCTCTGTATTGTAGCGCAGATGCTATTATCCCAGCCTGGGCATACATGCTGGTAACTACATATCTCAATGATGTAGCAAAGCAAGTTGTTGTGGGCAATCGGGAAGACTTAGAAACTGTTCTTTATGCACAAATTATAAATTCGCTTGATGTTTCGCAATATCAGGATCAATATGTGATAGTAAAAGGCTGCTCAAATAAGCCTGTACCACAGAATGCATATATATTGCTTGTTCAGAAACTTCAGCCAGTGGTAAAAAATCTTATGTTTGGTGAGGCATGTTCTTCTGTGCCGCTTTATAAAAAAAAATAGTTTAAGCTGAAAAGAAAAGGTTTTACGATACTTAATCTTAAAATTGACTAAAATGCTATTTTAAGAGGTTTGACATATTTTATATTTGCTAAATAAACTAAACCAAGCGCTATGAAAAAAACTCTATTTCTTCTCTTTGCTATTTGTTTTGCGACAGTTTCGTATTCACAAACAGCTGATGAACTTAATGCAGCGAAAGCTGCAAAAAAAGATTCTATTTCTCAAATACAATCTCGCGTTAACGCTATACAAGCCCAAATAGATGCTCTACCGGGCTGGAAGTTTGGTGCATTCGGAACTGTAGGCTTTAATATGTCAAACTTTAATAACTGGTATTCTCAG
>JBALXG010000527.1:0-2336 GCA_036961055.1 Leeuwenhoekiella sp.
TATTGATTTGACCATACTGCTTTAAAAGATCAAAATGAACTAAAGCCCTAATCGCATAAGCCTGCCCCTGCATATGAGTTAAGTAATCAAGATCACCCGTTAAAGATGCTGGGTCCTGAGCTATAATAATATTTGCACTTGCGATAGCCTGATATGCTTCATCCCAAAAGTATCCTGTATTTGCATTGTATGTTAAAGAAGCCTCTGTAGTAAAACGTCCAGAATTTCCATTAGAAAATGCATTATCTGTTCTAACTTCATTGTCTATAATATAATCACGCCCATAGTAGCCAGAAGCTGTTAAAGAACTGTAAGCTCCTTTAAGAAGGCCATAAACGTTACTAACGGTGGTTATCCCTCCTTCAACGGGTTTATTTTGCTCTGTTGAAGGATCTAAGTCGTCTGTTGTACAAGAACTTATAAGCATTGAAAATAAACCTATAAGTATTACTGTATATTTAATATTAATTTTTCTCATGATTTCTTAAAATTTAACATTAACTCCAAAAATTACTGATTTTACAGGCGGAGTAGTAAGACTTGTAAATCCATCAGCGGCTGTTTCTGGATCATACATCAAGTGGTCATCTTTAACCCAAGTAAATAAATTAGTTCCTCTCACGAATATTCGCGCAGCATCCAGACCAATTATATCGGTGATATTGCTAGCAAAATCATAACCTAAGGTTATATTCTTAACTCTTATAAAATCGCCATCATATAAAAACTTGGAATGTCTTTGCCAAGGAAAAGTAGTAGCTTGCATACGACCATATCTTGCCTCATCACCAGGCTCTTGCCATCTATCTAAAAGGGCGCTAACACCTTGATAGTATGATAAAGAAAAGAAATCTGTTCCATTTGTATAACGATGCCATTCTTCATAAACTTTACTTCCTCCAGAGTAGTAAGCATTAGCATCTAAAAAGAAACCAGAATAATCAATATGTAAGTTTGCTCCAGCTGTAACTTTAGGTATGGCACTGCCGCCTTGCCAAACACTATTAGCGTCATTAAAATTATTAGTGGTTTCGCTGCCTTCACCATCTACATAATATAATTCATCGCCATTAGCTGGGTCAACCCCTGCCCATGTAGGCATAAACCATCCATAAACTGGATGTCCTGTTGCAACTTGTTGAGTATTTGAGGTGATGTTAATTTCATCGCCATTAGCATCAGTTGCCAATTCAAGAACTTTATTCTCATTAGTAGCAACATTACCACCTAAAGAAAAATTAAATTTTTCAGAACGTATTATATTAGCATTAAGTTCTACCTCAAAACCCTTATTTTCCATACTTCCTATATTTCTGGTTTGCTCATCAAACCCAGTTGTAAGAGAAAGAGGTACATCGAGTAATAAATCTTTAGATTCTCTTCTATAGTAAGCGACACTACCTGAAACAAGATTCTGAAACAATCCGAATTCTATCCCAACATCAAGAGTATGCGACGTTTCCCATGATAAATCTGCATTACCAAAAGTTCCTGGATACGATGCACCTTCTCCTGCATAATCTGAATCGTAGTTTAGAAGAGCCTGATACTGATTCAAATCTATATTTGCGTTACCAGTTATACCGTAAGATGCTCGTAATTTTAAGTTATTTACTATATCACTTCCATTTAAGAAATTTTCTTTATGCATATTCCATGCCACACCAACTGACCCAAAATCACCCCATCTATTATCTGCACTAAATCTTGAATTACCTTCTCTACGATACGTACCATCTAAAATATACTTCCCATTAAATGCACTATAATGCGCTAGAGCAAGATAAGAAGCTACCGACCAGTCTTCAAAATATGAATTAGCTGATGTAGGATTACCTGCTGAATTTAAATTTGTTAAACCGTCATCTGAAAAAGAATCAGCATCTGTAGCTAAATAATAATATCTATTTTTTTGATATTCCTGCAGTACAGTAAAGTCAATTGAATGATCATCATTAACATCCCAAGTATAATTTAAAGAGTTTTGAAAAACATAGTTTGCTCTATTACTATTAGCCTGAAAACCATACCCATCAGTACCAGAGCCATCACCTTCTATCCTATTTCTGTATCTTTTGTAATTATAAACCTGGTAATCAATACTCACTTTACTTGATGCGACTAGATTCTCTATAGGAGTTTCCCACTCTAAAGAGTTATTTGTGATAATCCTGGTGAATTTTGAATCATCTATGTCATTTTGAGAAATATAAATGGGATTAGGCAGCGAAATATTAGTATTAAGGGTTCCATCCTCGTTATATGCCTGATCAATTGATGGCATGAAATATTTAACTGTACGGGGAGATGAAAAATATGAACTGCTTTCAAGTAAG
>JBALXG010000528.1:0-2335 GCA_036961055.1 Leeuwenhoekiella sp.
GTACATGCACATGTACTCCTTTAAGGTTTTTAAGCGTCTCTCGATCTGATTTGATGTTACCTGCAAATACAGACGTACTTAAAACCAACATTAGCACCATAATAAAAATACTACGTTTTCATTATTTTCAGAAATTGTTCTTATAACTTCATCTGTAAAGCGTTCCCAGCCTTTACCTTGATGTGATCCCGCTTGATGAGCACGCACAGTCAACGTTGCATTTATCAAGAACACGCCTTGTTTTGCCCATCGTTCCAGATTACCGTTTGGCGGAAAATCTTTTTTAAGATCAGTTTGTATTTCTTTAAAAATATTGATTAAAGACGGCGGCATAGCTATATCTTCTTTAACTGAAAAGCATAATCCATGTGCCTGGCCTGCACCATGATAAGGATCCTGACCCAGTATTACTACCTTAACCTCGTTAAAAGGGCAAAGTTCAAAAGCTTTAAAAATGTCACCCCCTTTAGGATAACACGTGTGCTGTGTATATTCAGATTTTACAAATTCTGCTAAAGTTTTAAAATATGGCTTCTCAAATTCGTCTTGAAGAGCAGCTTTCCAGCTAGGGTGTATGTCAACGTTCATTAATGTAGTAAATTTGCGTAAAAATTCGCCTTAATTAAAGCTATAAATTTAGGCATTTGCTATGATAAAAATTCATCCTAAAACACTTTCTGATTTAGAATTTCCCCGAGTCCTTGAACAAGTTGCTCAGCTTTGCATCACGCTTAAAGGTAAAGCAAAGGCAAGCGCTCTTATTCCTAAATCAAGTTTTGCAAAAACTATCTTTTCTCTTAATCAAACACAAGAATATGTAAATTCAGATTTACAGGAGCAACCTATTCCTAATCACGGCTTTGATCAATTAGATCACGAGCTAAAAATGCTTAAAATAGAAGACACTATTCTTGAAGTGGGCAGTTTTAGAAAAATCAGCACAATTTCTGAAACAGTAAACACTCAAATTCTTTTTTTTAAGAAATTTAAATTAATCTATCCTACTCTTCACGAAACTGTAAAGGATACTGAGTTTACAACTGTTCTGGTAAATGAAATTAACCAAATTGTCGATCGCTTTGGCGAAATAAAAGATGATGCCTCTCCACTGCTTCAGCAAACAAGACATTCTATAAATCAGGTAAAGGCTAAAATAAATTCAAGTTTTGGCAGCGCTATTTCAAAATATATCGAATATGGTTACCTGGATGAAATACGTGAATCTGTTGTAGATAATGTGCGCGTTCTCGCCGTTAGTGCAATGCACAGGCGAAAAGTAAAAGGTGCTATTCTGGGAAATTCTAAAACCGGAAGCATAGTTTACATTCAGCCAGAAGCTACTATGAATCATCAAAGAGAGCTTAATAATCTGGTTTATGAAGAGAAAGAAGAAGTAAAAAGGATATTAAAGGAATTGACAAATTTTGTGAGACCTTATTCTGAATTGCTCTATGAATATCAGGAATTATTAAGTACGATTGACCTGATTTCTGCGAAAGCGAAATATGCTAAAAAACTAAATGCAGTCTTACCTAAAATCTCAAAAGATCAGGAATTACAGCTTAAAGATGCCTATCACCCGCTACTTTATTTAACTAACAAAAAGCGAGGTGAAAAAACCTTTCCTCAGGATATTGCTCTTGATGAAGGCAAACGCATAATAGTAATAAGCGGTCCCAATGCCGGCGGTAAAAGTATCACGCTAAAAACAGTAGGTTTACTTCAGGTAATGTTACAAAGCGGTATGCTTATTCCTGTACATGAATATTCAAGATGCTGCTTTTTCAACAAAATTTTAACCGATATAGGTGATAATCAAAGTATAGAAAATCACCTGAGCACATACAGTTATCGGTTAAAAAACATGAATTATTTCCTAAAGAAATGCGATGATAAAACACTATTTCTCATTGATGAGTTTGGTACAGGTAGTGATCCTGAATTAGGAGGCGCCCTGGCTGAAACTTTTCTGGAAGTTTTTTATGAGCGGGGCAGCTATGGTATTATCACCACGCATTATGCAAATCTCAAAATGATGGCAAATGAGACTGAAGCTATTCTCAATGCAAATATGTTATTTGATGCGCATACTCTGGAGCCACTTTTTAAACTTCATCTAGGCGAGGCCGGAAGCTCCTTTACATTTGAAGTTGCTCAAAAAAATGGCATTCCCTATTCTTTAATAAATCGATCAAAAAAGAAAGTAGAACGCGGTAAAATACGTTTTGATAAAAGTATTGCAGACCTTCAAAAAGAAAGAAGCAAACTTGCGAAAACTACGACTGCGCTAAAATCTCAGGAGCAAACTGCACTAAAGCAGCAGGAAAAGCTTGAC
>JBALXG010000529.1:0-2332 GCA_036961055.1 Leeuwenhoekiella sp.
GCGAATTACGACTTCTATGATGAGCGTAATATTTTGATCATAAATCCCGATAATATCAGTATTCCGCCTGATTTTTTAACTACTCCGTATCAGGAAATTCCTGATGAAATTTATAATAAATATACCGTAGAAAGCTGGACAGAAACCATCTTCAAAATAGATTAATACGCTGATTTAAACATCAAAAACTTTTTGAAGCCAGGCTTTTCGCCTGTATTTGGACTTTATACTTTCCGGTATTTCTTCGTAAGGTGTGTTTAAAAACTGTTCTTCAATTTGCGGATTTTCCTTATTTATAATCAAAATATTATTTGGATTGTAAAAATCATAACTGTAAATATCCTTGTTAGTCGTGATCAACTTTTTACCAAATTGTAATGCTTCAAAAACACGAAAACTAAGACCTTCCTGATCATCTTTTTGCACATCTAGGAGAATCGCGGCTTCCTCTAAATACTTTTTACTTTCTTCTACCGTAATATATTCAGAAATGATTTTGATGTAATCAGAAGTAACTTTTTTCTCAGATCGTACGATAAATTTGCACGGGTAATTATAACTTTTTACTTGTTTTGCGATTTTCTCAAGGGTTTTAAAACGATCATCATAGGAAGAAATATTAAATAATCCTTCTTGATTACTTGAAATTGCAACAGAATCCTTTGGAATAAAATTAGTTATAAACTCCAGATTAAATTTTGCTACATCACCTTTTTCATAGCTGTAAACTTTGTCAAAATATTTTATAAGATTTGACTTTTTAGGGAAATTTGTAATAGAATCAAAATAGTAGGTAATTAACTTATTTGTGTGATTTTTAAGCTGAAATAGGAGATTTTCATCTAATTTATCAGGTCTTATAACAAGAATAAAATCCTGTTTTTCATTATTTTGCATTTGGTCTAAAATCATTTTTGCAGCGTATTCTTTTTTAAGACTTCTGGTCGAAAATGTTTTTAGAAAAAAATTAAAAAGACGTTGTACAGGCGATCTGTATGAAAATTTGAACTTATCAACTCTAATAAAAGTTACTTTTACATGCGATTTGGCACGTAGTTCTTCAACCAGGGCATCGATATAACCAAAAGTAAACGGAGAAATTACAGTAATTTTCAAATCGGTTTTGTTTTTCGTTTCAAATAAAAGCAATTTAAAACTCATGGCTAAAAAAAAATACGATCAAAATATTCTGGACGAGGTAAATGAAGCCTATATACACTTAAAACGTGGCGGACTCATACTTTACCCTACTGAAACGGTTTGGGGAATAGGTTGCGATGCGACAAATGCTGATGCCGTAGACAAGATTTATGCGCTTAAAAAACGAGCAGAAAGTAAATCGCTTATTTGTCTGGTCAATGATTTTAAAATGCTCAATCAATATGTTGAGAAAATTCCCGAAGTAGCTTACGGAATTTTAAAATACGCAGACCAGCCTACAACTATTATATATGACGATCCTATACGTATAGCAGAAAATCTTGTGGCGGCAGATAATACTTTAGGTATACGTGTTACTACAGATGAATTTTGTAAAATGCTTATTCGCAAGCTGGGTAAACCATTAGTTTCAACTTCTGCAAATATTAGTGGTGAAAAAACACCCATGCGCTATAAAGAAATAACAGAACCTATTTTGGAAGGCGTTGACTATATCGTAAATTTGCAGCGCAGACATAAATCGGATAAAACCTCTACTATTATCAGGTTAAAAAACGATGGTCAAGTCAAAATTATTCGAAAATAAAAACTCATGCCCACCGCTAAATTTCAGGATGCGATTTCCCTGAAAATATTTGATACCATAAAAAAAGCCGCTACAGAATTAGGTATAGAAACTTATGTAATAGGCGGTTTTGTGCGCGATCATATCTTACAAAGAGGAGAAGCTAAAGACATTGATATTGTAGCCGTGGGAAGCGGTATTGATCTTGCAAAAAAAGTTGCATCCCTTCTGCCGCACAAACCTAAAATACAGGTTTTTAAAACCTACGGCACAGCGATGTTGCGCGATGGCGATCTGGAAATTGAGTTTGTAGGCGCTCGTAAAGAATCATACAATCAGGAAAGTAGAAATCCCGTGGTTGAAAATGGCTCTCTTCAAGATGATCAAAACAGAAGAGATTTTACAATTAACGCGCTTGCAATAGGAATTTCTGAAAAAAACTATGGCGAGCTACTTGATCCTTTTGATGGCCTGACCGATTTACAAAGAGGAATTTTGCGCACGCCGTTAGATCCCAATATTACATATAGTGACGACCCTCTGCGCATGATGCGTGCCATACGTTTTGCCTCTCAGCTTGACTTTATGATAGAACGCGCCTCGCTT
>JBALXG010000052.1:0-10666 GCA_036961055.1 Leeuwenhoekiella sp.
CGCGTTAACTGCAGAGCAAATACGATTGATTAACAGGCTTACGCCAAATATTACTGTACTTTTTGATGGCGATGCCGCGGGGCAGCGTGCTTCGCTGCGTGGGATAGATCTTATTCTGGAGCAGGGCATGAATGTACGCGTTTGCTCCTTCCCGGAAGGAGAAGATCCTGATAGCTTTTCGCGAAAGCATAGTCTTACAGAAGTCGAAACGTATTTTGAGGAAAATTCAAAAGATTTTATTCAGTACAAAGCATCTCTGCTTGTTGCTGAAGCAAAAGGCGATCCTGTAAAAAAAGCAGGTCTCATAAGAGATATGGTCGAGAGTATCTCAAAAATACCTGATGTAATTAAGCGAGAAATCTATATTCAGGAATGTGCCCGAATTATGGATATTAAGGAAGATGTTCTTTTTAATACTCTGGCACAAATTTTAAGTAAAGATAAAAAGGAAGTGCCTAATTCTTCTAAACCTGTTAAAGGTGACATGGAAGTTGTTAAAAAGGAACCTGCAGAAAAGTTTAAACGTCAATATGAGCTTGAGCAGAATATAATTAAGCTACTTACACTTTATCCCAAACAGGCTGTTATTTTTACAGATATTGGTATAGAGGAAGATAAGGAAGGTAATGTGGTAGAGAAAGAGATTAAAAGAGAAATGCTTATTTATCAAAAAATCTATCTTGACTTACAGGAAGATGAAGTAGAGTTTGCAAATAAGGATTTTCAAAATATCTATTACATGCTGATTGACTTATTAAACCGAACAGAAGGAGACATTAGGATTGATCAATTAAAGGGAGAATCTATGCTCAAAGAAACAGAGCAGATAACTTCTATTGTATTTGAAGAAGAAAGGCACACACTTCACAAATGGGACACTAAAGACATATACGTCAAAAGTTTAAAAGATAATGCTGATGTTGAAACCATCCAGACACTTTTAAATTTGAGACATTATTTAATTCAGGGTAAAATGCATGAATTAATGGAACAACTTAAAACTCCTAAACCTGAATCAAGCCGTGAAATGCTGGAAGAAATAAGGGATTATAAAGATCTTGAAGTGCTAATCGCCCAAAAACGAAATCTGGTAATTATGCCGTATCTATAAATCTGATGTCTGTAAAAGGCGAGCCTGTTGAATTAATTCTGCAAGACTTTTAGCATCAAGTTTCTTTAAAAGGCGAGTTTTATAGGTACTTACAGTTTTTTCATTAATGCTTAATGTTTCTGCTATGTCCTTATTGCGCTTGCCGGCAGAGAGCAGGTTTAATACTTCTATTTCCCGGGTTGACAACTTTTTATAGCGATACGCCAGATTTGCAGTTGAAGTATGCGTGTTTGATAACATTTTAGAAAGGTCATCATTAAGATATATACCCCCCTTACTTACCTGAACAATAGCTTTTTTTACAACATCTACACTTGATGTTTTCCCTACATACCCCATAGCTCCCGCTTTAATTGAACTTAGAGCATACATTTCTTCTGGATGTATACTATAAATGAGAATTTTAATACCTAAAAATTCTTTACGCAATTTTTTAATCGCAGATAACCCAAGGAGATTAGGTAGATCTATTTCAAGTATTAATAAATCTGGTACATGTGGTGCCAGCTTATTAACCAGTTCTTCACCATCTGTTATTTCATTAATAATACTATATTCATCTTCGCCTAGAATTTGGCGTAAGCCTTCTTTTATTATGGGGTGATGGTCTGCTATTGCAATATTGATCATTGGTTGGGTTTGCTACTTTCATGTAAATATATCTGCTTTAGCTAGAATTGACCAAAATTTTAAGATATGTTTGGTGGTTTCAACGATGATTTTACCGTTGAATTCCAGTTATTTCAGATTATTAGGAATTTCGCATACTGGAATGGGTAACATTTTATGTTTATTAGCGGTATTGAAGTTTTTAAAAATTTGAAAAACCAGACGTTGGCGACCATCAAAATCTGTTGCTACCTTTCCGTTTGCATCCATTTTCATCGCCCATTCAAGCTCATCATAACTGGCTCCTATCTGGTCTTCATCGCTTCGGTCATCTGCCCAGAGTCCATCAGAAGGTTTTGCAATATGTATGCTGTTGGGCACACCCAGGGTTTCGGCAATGGCATAAACTTCAGATTTCATTAAATCTGCAATAGGACTTAGGTCGACACCACCGTCTCCATATTTAGTATAAAATCCTACGCCAAAATCTTCTACTTTATTTCCTGTACCAGCAACAAGGTAATTATGTAAACCGGCAAAATAATATAAAGTACTCATACGCAGGCGAGCTCTTGTATTAGCAAGCGTTAAATTGAGTTCGCCGCTATCTGCTGCCGCAGGTAAAGCGCCTTTAAGATTTTCAAAAGTATCTGTAAGATTAACGCGCACGTCACTCACGTTTGCAAAACGTTTTTTAAGTTGTGCAATATGTTCCTGAGCGCGTGAAACATGTGTGGGCGGTTGATGTATGGGCATTTCTACACAAAGCGTTCTTAACCCTGTCATCGCGCAAAGGCTAGAGGTGGTCGCGCTATCAATACCACCACTTATGCCTACAACAAAGCCACTTACATTAGCGTTTACAGCATAATCTTTTAACCAGTTTACTATGTGATCTATGACTTTTTCGGTTTGCATGGAGATTGAGTTTTATGAATTGTAAATACTACCTTTGCGGCGCAGTTTTCTAATCGATTGTGAAAATACTAAATTTTAAAAATTTTGCAGCCTTGAAGACCCATATAAAATGGTTTTTTTATACAATTTTTCTGCTGGTAGCAGTGACTATATTTTCTTGTAAACAAGATAATGGAGTTCCTGATGAGATTGCTCAAATCCCTGTAAATTTAAAGCTTGAACGTTTTGATCTTAAATATGCCAATGTCACAGCGCAGAATCTGCCTCAATTAATGAAACAATATCCTTATTTGTTTCCTGCTAAATACGATAACGATTTTTGGCAGAACAAATTAAAAGATACTTTACAAATCGAATTAAATAAGGAGGTTGCGGCGCAATTTCCAGATTTTGATGATGAAATGTCAGATATCAACCTTCTTTATAAGCATATTTTATATTATTACCCAAAAACCACTTTGCCTAAAGTGGTGACGGTTACTTCAGATGTAGATTATAGAAATAAAGTGATTCTGGCAGATAGCTTGCTTCTTATTTCTCTCGATACTTATTTAGGGAGTGATCATCCATTTTATGCGGGTATACAGCAGTTTTATGCACAGAATTTAAGACCAGAGCAAGTCCCTGTAGATATTGCTTTAGCTTTTGCTAAAAAAAATATTCGCAGACCGGCTGGCAGACGTTTTCTTGATGAAATGATTTATGAAGGAAAACTTTTATACCTCATGCAAAATTTATTGACACAAGAAGCGCCGGAAGAAATTATTTCCTACACTCCAGATCAATATAAATGGGCAGAAGATAACGAAGTGCAAATATGGACGTATTTTGTTGAGCGTGAGTTGCTTTTTGATACAGACAGCAAATTGCTCGATCGTTTTATAAATCCCGGACCTTTTTCTAAATTCTATCTTGAATTTGATAACGATTCTCCACCCAGACTGGGCAGATATATAGGTTGGCAAATTGTAAAATCCTATATGGAATCTAATAATATACCGCTGCAGATGCTTGCAAAAAAATCTACAGATGAAATTTTTGAAAACGCTAAATATAAACCTCGTAAATAATGGCAGATACTCTTAAAACTCAAATAAAATTAAATGTAGAACTCGATGAAAATCGTGTTCCTGAAAAAATATCCTGGCACGCTCCAGAGGGTGGAGTAACCAATGAGCCTGCAAAAGCGATTCTGCTTTCATTATGGGATCATAAAAAGCAGGAAGCAGCCCGCATAGACTTGTGGACTAAAGATATGCCTGTAGATGAGATGAATGTCTTTTTTCATCAGACGCTTGTAGGTATGACAGATACATTTCACAGGGCGACTGGCGATGATAAAATGACAGCTACAATGCGTGATTTTTGTGATTATTTCGCAGAAAAACTGGATATAAAAAAGAAATAATTGAGCTCTATAAAGCTGATTTTCGTCTATAATGCCAAGGCAGGTGTAAAAAATGGACTGCTGGATACGTTGCACAAAATGGTAAAGCCAGAAACTTATGCCTGTAATCTATGTGCGCTTACTTATGGGCTTCTGGGCGAAAAAAGAATCTGGAAGAGTTTTAGAAAAAAAGCTGATTTTGAAATGGAGTTTTATCATTCAAATGAATTTCAAAATCAGTTTAAGTCAAAGTTTTTATCGCTTTATACTTTTCCCATTATTTTGATAGTTGCTCACAATGAAATGGAAGTTCTAATTACAACCGAAGAATTGAGCTCTTTAAAATCTGCTAAAGAATTGATAGTTCTAATTAATGAAAGAATAGCTAATTAGGCATCTTTTACTTGGTCATTGATCTGGCCAATATAATTGAGAATTTCATCTTTTCCTGTACTGTGAGAGGCACTGCTTATAAAGTAATTAGGCATTTCTGCCCAGTCGCCTTCTAAAAGTGATTGTTTGTAATTTTCTATATTCTGTGCGAGAGCCTGAGGTTTAAGCTTGTCAGTTTTAGTAAAAATTATAGAGAAAGGAATTTGATGCTCTCCCAAATATTGTAAAAACTCAAGGTCTATAGGCTGCGGTTCATGACGACAATCTATAAGTACAAAGGCAGAAACGAGTTGCTGTCTTTCTTCAAAATAATTAGTTATAAACTTCTGAAATTCTTTTTTAGCCTTTTTAGAAACACGCGCATAACCATAACCGGGTAAGTCTACCAGATACCAGTTTTTATTGATCAAAAAATGGTTGATTAATTGCGTTTTTCCGGGTCTGGAGGAGGTTTTTGCCAGATTTTTGCGATCTGTAATCATATTGATTAAAGATGATTTGCCTACATTAGAGCGTCCTATAAAAGCATATTCCGGTAAGCGATCCTGAGGACATTTTGCTACGCTGGAGTTGCTTACTAAAAATTCGGCTGACTTGATTTGCATGCTTAAAAGTTTCTTTTCTTCAACCAGGCATGAAAAATACTGTTGAATTCTTCAGGCTTTTCCATCATTGCTGCATGACCGCATTTTTCTATCCAGTATAGATCAGAATCTGGTAATAACTTATTAAAATCTTCTGCTACTTCAGGAGGTGTAACGTTGTCATTTTTTCCCCAGATTATGCAAGTAGGAGTAGGCATGTGCGGTAAGTCCTGTGCCATATTATGGCGTATGGCACTTTTTGCGATAGCCAGCGTTTTGATGAGTTTGCTGCGGTCGTTTACCGTGCTGTATACATCATCAACGATCTCTTTAGTTGCCACTTTAGGGTCATAAAAAACATCTTCAGCTTTCTTTTTGATGTATTCATAATCTCCGCGCTTAGGATAACTTTCGCCCATAGCACTTTCATAAAGTCCTGAGCTACCTGTTATTATTAAACCTTTCATGATTTTAGGGTACAACTTTGTGTGATAAAGCGCGATGTGTCCTCCTAAGGAATTGCCCAGGAGAATTACATCTTTATAACCCTTAAATTTTAAAAAATCATTTAGATATTTTGCAAAGGTCTTCACACCCGTTTTTAGGAGTGGAGTAGAATATATGGGTAATTCGGGAATTACAATTTTATACCCCGCCTGGGAAAAATAATCAGTAACGGCATCAAAATTACTTAGTCCTCCCATCAGTCCATGAAGGATAACAATAGGGGTTCCTTCACCGGCTTCCAGATAGGTAAATTTACCTTCAGTTTTTAAATCGTGCTTCATAGTTGGTCAGCAACTGGCTAGTTGACAAATATAGACATTTAGACCTAATTGCGTTATTTAATGTAGTGATTAGGATTCTCAGAATACCCGTAAACTTATAATCAAAGTTTAAGATAATCTAAGAATTGTTGAAAAGTATTTTAATAGTCAACAAGTGGGGTGATTTATCAACAAAGTGGTAGAATGTGGTAAAATGTGGTAATAATTTCTCTATATTTGAACTTATTAAAGCTAAAAAAGCAAAACTTCTTTGTTGAATTTCACGGGAACATATGAATGTAAGGTTGATACCAAGGGTAGACTCATGGTACCCACAGCGTTAAAGAAACAGCTGGCGCCCGTACTTCAGGAAGGTTTTGTTTTAAAAAGATCACTTTTTCAGCCGTGTTTAGAATTATTTCCCATGGCAGAATGGGGAATAATGATGCAAAAGGTGAATAAGCTCAACAGATTTGTAAAAAAGAACAATGATTTCATCCGCAAATTTACTGCTGGTGTAAAATTAATTGAAGCAGATGCTTCGGGAAGAATATTAATTCCGAAAGATTTAATGGTTTTTGCAGCTATAGATAAAGATATAGTTGTGTCTTCTGTAGGTAATATAATTGAGATTTGGGATAAGGATAAATATGAAGATGTTATTAATGATGATGAATTAGCAGCTCTGGCGGAAGAGGTTATGGGTGCAGAAAACAGCATTCCCGATGGATTATCATAACCCCGTTTTGTTACAAGAAACTGTTGATGGGCTTGCTATAAAGCCAGATGGAATTTATGTAGATGTAACCTTTGGTGGTGGTGGCCACTCCCGAGAAATTATAAACCGATTAGGTGAAAAAGGCAGATTATATGCTTTTGATCAGGATCAGGACGCTCTTTTAAATAAAATTGAAGATTCTCGTTTTACGCTTATCAATGAAAATTTCAGGTTTGTAAAGCGTTTTTTGCGTTTTCATGGAGTTTTTAAGGTAGATGGAATATTAGGAGATTTTGGTGTTTCATCACATCAGTTTGATGTTGCAGAACGCGGTTTTTCAACCCGTTTTGATGCATCACTGGATATGAGGATGGATCAAAATAGCAAACTTTCTGCATATCATGTGGTCAATGAATATAGTGAAGGAGATCTGGCGAAAGTTTTATTGCAGTATGGAGAGTTGAGAAGTGCGCCTAAAATCGCCCGTACCATAGTGTCAAAACGTAAGGAAGAACGTATTAAAACTACCGAAGAATTAAAGGATGTTTTAAAACCTTTTCTGCCTATAAACAGAGAGCATAAAGTTCTGGCTCAGGTTTATCAGGCAATACGCATAGAAGTAAATCAGGAATTGGCTGCTTTAAAGGAATTTTTAAGTCAGACAGAGCAGTTATTGAAAACTGGTGGGAGACTGAGTTTGATATCGTATCACTCACTTGAAGACAGGCTGGTAAAGCGCTATGTACGCAACGGTTTATTTGAAGGTGAGCCTGAGAAAGATATGTTTGGCAATTTTTCAGTTCCGTTTAAAAAAGTAAATGGCCTAATAGTGCCATCACGTGAAGAAGTGAAATTAAACAATAGGGCGCGCAGTGCAAAATTAAGAGTAGCAGAACGTCTCTAGGATTTATATGAAAGCAAATATATATCATATTCTAAAAGGTAAGTTTCTCATTAGCGGCGACGCGATGAAAAACTGGCGTATGATCATATTTCTTTCAGGTCTGGCAATTTTTATGATTGCTAGTTCGCATAGGGCAGATAAAAAGGTACATGAGATTTCACAGCTCAGCTCAGAAGTTAAAGAGCTGCGTAGTGAGTTTGTAGATACCCGGCTTATAGTACGCCGGCTTGAAATGGAAAGTGCGGTGACCCGCAGAGTGGTGTCTCAGGGAATAAAACCCTCGATGGTGCCTCCTAAAAAAATTAAGGTAAAAACAAAGGATTAACGTTCTCATGGCAATAAGCGAAAAGAACATATTAAACCGGATGTATTTTGTGGCAGGAGGTATGTTTATCTTCGCCTTTTTCGTCGCGTTTAAACTTGTAAATATTCAGGTTTTTGAGGGCGAAAAATACAAAGAGCTGGCAGAAGCGCGTACCGAAAGAATGTTTGACATTCCTGCAAATCGCGGTAATCTATATGCTGGTGACGGAAGTCTTCTCGCTACTTCTGTGCCCCAATATGAAATACGCTTTGACGCGCTGGCACCTACAGCAGAAGATTTTGAGCAGAATATAGTAGGTCTGGGGCAGGGGCTTTCTAAAATTCTGGGCAACACACCTTCTTATTATGTAAACAGAATGCGTAAAGCGAGAGCAAATCACAACCGCTATTTGTTTGTTTGTAAGAAGATAGGATACTCAAAATATCTGGCAATAAAATCACTTCCATTATTTAATAAAGGGCCTTATAAAGGCGGAATTATAGCCGAACAAAATACAGTGCGTGAACATGCACTTGACAAGATTGCCGAAAGAACTATAGGTTATGTGCGCAAGGATGAACATGGTTATAAAACAAGAGTAGGTCTTGAAGGCGCTTTTGATAATTATCTTGAAGGTACAGAAGGTCACAGATTAAAACAACGCATTGGCAAAGGCCAGTGGAAGCCTATAGGTATCGATAATATCGTAGAGCCACAGGATGGTTATGATGTGATTTCTACAATTGATGCAAATATTCAGGATATAGCACATCACTCCTTATTAAATGCTTTAGAACATTTTGAGGCAGATCACGGTTGTGTTGTAGTAATGGAAACCAAAACCGGCGAAGTAAAAGCCATTTCAAATCTAGGTCGCACCGAAGACGGTAATTATTATGAAGATCGCAATTACGCGGTTTATGAATCGGCTGAACCGGGCTCTACTTTCAAGCTAATGTCAATGGTTGCTGCGCTTGAAGATAAAGTTATAGATAGCAGTACCGTTGTGGACACAGAAAATGGAAGAGTAAAATTTTACAAGCGTACCGTTTACGATTCACATTGGGGCGGTTACGGAAAAATATCTGCAGCAAAAGCATTTGAACTTTCTTCAAATACCGCTTTCGCGAAAATGATCAATAACGGTTATAAAGATAATCCTAAGCGTTTTTTAAAACGCCTTTATAATATGGGGCTCAATGAAAAGCTAGGCCTTTCTATAAAAGGAGAAGGAACTCCTAGATTTCCATATCCCGGTGATAAAAACTGGTATGGTACGACCTTACCCTGGATGGCTTTTGGTTATGGTGTGGCTTTGACTCCGCTTCAGACTTTGACGTTTTACAATGCTATTGCAAATGATGGCGAGATGGTAAAACCTCGTTTTATTAAAGAAATAAAAAAGTGGGATGTTTCGATAGAAAAGTTCGAAAAAGAGGTCATAAATCCGGCGATTTGTTCACAGGAAACCATTTCTAAAGTGAAAGTAATGATGAAGCATGTTGTAGAGCGGGGAACTGCAAAGAATATTTATTCACCAGATTTTTCTATGGCCGGTAAAACAGGAACTTGTCAAACAGAATACTGGATAGAACCTAATCGATATATAGCATCATTTGCTGGTTATTTTCCGGCAGATAATCCTAAATATTCCTGTATTGTGGTTATTCATAAGCCTAAAAAAAGCATCGGGTATTATGGGAACGTGGTTTCGGCACCGGTTTTTAAAGAAATAGCTCAAAAAATATACAGTGATACGCCCATTGTTGATGAGGTGGAAATCGTGGACGCAAATGAGACTAACATTCAAAAGGATTACGATTCTTTTTATGCGAAAGCTCAGGAAAAGTATAATACAATTCCCAATGTAAAAGGAATGAGCGGAATGGACGCTGTTTCGCTTCTTGAAAATTTAGGGCTTAAAGTAAGATTTAACGGCAGCGGAAGAGTAAAAACACAATCTCTTAAAGCCGGAGATAAAGTGGCTAAAAATCAGCAAATTATCTTAGAATTATCGTGATACAGTTAAAAGATATATTGTATAAGGTTTCTCTGGAGTCTGTCGTAGGCAGTACAGCAATTGCCGTGCGCGAGATTCAGTTTGACTCGCGTAAAGTGGGTATGGATGATGTTTTTGTTGCGGTAAAAGGAACAAAATCTGACGGTCATAATTTCATAAAAACTGCCGAAAATCAGGGTGCTTTAGCCATTATTTGCGAAGAATTACCCGATAATTTTGTAAACGGAATTACCTACGTAAAGACTTCAGATACCGCTTCGGCACTGGCGATAATGGCTTCTAACTTTTATGGTAATCCATCTCAAAATTTAAAATTGGTTGGCATTACCGGTACAAACGGAAAAACCACAATCGCCACCTTATTACATCAGTTATTTACAAAGGCTGGTTTTAAAGCAGGTTTGCTTTCAACAGTAAAAATTTTAGTCGGCAATGAAGAGCATCCGGCTACGCATACCACGCCAGATCCTTTGACTATAAATAAGTATTTACTGGCGATGAATGACGCTGGAGTAGAATACTGTTTTATGGAAGTAAGTTCTCACGGTATTCATCAAAAGCGTACTCACGGATTAGATTTTGCCGGTGGAATTTTTACAAATCTGTCTCACGATCATTTAGACTATCACGCAACTTTTGCAGAATACAGAGATGTGAAAAAATCATTTTTTGACAATCTGCCTAAAACCGCTTTTGCTATCTCAAATATTGATGATAAAAACGGACTCGTGATGTTGCAGAATACAAAAGCTGAAAAAATTACATACGCCTTAAAATCCTATGCCGATTATCATGCGCAAATTCTGGAAAATCAATTTACAGGCTTATTGCTCAAAATAGGTGATCAGGAAGTTTGGGTAAAACTTATAGGCTCTTTTAATGCTTATAATTTGCTTGCAATTTATGCGGCTGCAGAACAGTTAGGCCTAGAGAAATTAGAAGCGCTGCGGC
>JBALXG010000530.1:0-2331 GCA_036961055.1 Leeuwenhoekiella sp.
TCTCTTATGCTGTGTGGTGGATTAGGCAATCAATTTTGCAGGCGTTAGCCGAACAATCACGTATTGTACGCTTACCGCTTAACAAAATAGGCTCGATAAATAAGATCAATAAGACTTATGCATTTTTAGAGCAGGCTCATGAAAGACCACCAAGTCCCGAAGAAATTGCCAAGGAACTTGACATGACAATTAATGACGTTAAAGAATCACTTAAAAATTCTGGTCGTCACGTAAGTATGGATGCCCCTTTAATAGAAGGAGAAGATTCTAATCTTTATGATGTGCTTCGTTCAGGCGAGTCGCCTAATCCTGATCGCGATCTTTTACATGAATCTTTGCGTACAGAGATAGAACGTGCACTGGAGACATTAACGCCTAGAGAGGCAGATGTAATTAGATTATATTTTGGTTTGGGTGATCAACACCCCATGACGCTAGAGGAAATAGGAGAAACTTTTGATCTTACCAGAGAACGTGTACGCCAGATTAAGGAAAAAGCTATACGCAGACTTAAACATACATCAAGAAGTAAAATTCTTAAGACTTATTTAGGATAATTGAAAGATAAATGGCAATTATTAGTTAAAAATCTAGTACAAACAGTAGATTTTTATAAATTGCCATGTATTACTCAAACCAAAAAAATATTACGATAACAACAGTTCATCATAACTGTTCGTTTTTTGATTGATGAATGAATCCCCGGCTGATTACCGGGGATTTTTATTTTGAATTTATTATAATTTTATTATTTTCGCTTATGTAATATTATCTTGTATAGATAGTCATCAGCAACCCCAAAAACAACCACCCCAAAATGATTTACTCTCTTGCTTACGTAAGCTATTCTGCCGAAAGTCTCAATCAATCTAATTTAACAGAAATATTTGAATATACAGAAGATTGGAATATTAATCATAATATTTCAGGTTTTCTAGTTCATAATAACAGGAATTTTGTTCAGCTTCTTGAAGGGGACGAACAAGAAATCAAGGATCTTTTTAGTAGAATTTCTATAGATAAGCGACATCGTGATATATTTGTAATTCTTGAGCAAGAACTACCGCAACGCGCTTTTGATGGTTATAAATCAGGCTTTCTTATTTCAGACAGTAGATTGCATACTGAACTTAAAGAATATCTGGATTATCTAAAATTGCTTGAAGACAATAAGATCGATAAGACAATAGGCGTAATTGAAGAAATATTAAAAGGCATGTAGCCTAAAGCAAATTTGATTTATATAAACTTTATTTTACAGAATAAAAGTACTGCTTTATATCCTTAATATTAGGTTATCGAAAATGTTGATTCTATATGTTTTAACACGTATAGTTATATCATAATATCACAAATTAATACCTCCTTCGGATCTAACTTCATATTACCAATTGACCTGATGTATTCAAAGGTAATTACAAATTAAAATCGATTATAAAGATTAGTTTTATACATTGTCCATATACCGCAAAGGTCATTTAATGGTTATAATTGCGGATTTTTTATATCAGACAGCGGTTTACACACAGAACTTAAAGAATATCTTACTCACCTTAAATTACTTGAAGATCCACAAATTGATAAAACCATAGGAACTATTGAGCAAATTTTAAAAGGCATGTAGTTAATCGTGCCAAAATGAATTTAAGTTCTATTTTTACTTAAATAATGAATATTATGGCTCAAAAATTAATAGCTCCTTCCCTACTTGCTTCAGATTTTGCAAATCTTCAAAATGAGATCGAAATGGTCAATAACAGCCAGGCAGACTGGTTTCATATTGATATTATGGATGGTCTTTTTGTGCCCAATATTTCATTTGGCATGCCAGTATTAAAAGCTATTACGCAGCACACCCGCAAACCCATTGATGTGCACTTAATGATTGTTAATCCTGATAGATATATCACAGATTTTGCAGAATTAGGCAGCACAAATATTACCGTGCATTATGAAGCTTGTACACATTTACATCGTACGATTCAGGCAATAAAAAGTGCAGGAATGACAGCTGGAGTGGCATTAAATCCTCATACCCCGGTTTGTTTACTACAGAATGTGATTCAGGATATTGATGTTGTTTTGATTATGAGTGTAAATCCAGGTTTTGGCGGTCAATCTTTTATAGAAAACACCTACCGAAAAATTAAAGAACTTAAAGAATTAATAGCAAAGCGAAATGCAACTACGCTTATAGAAATAGACGGCGGTGTTACAGATCAAAATGCACAACAACTTATTGATGCTGGTGCAGATATTTTAGTTGCGGGAAGCTTTATTTTTAAGTCCAAAAATCCGCCTGAAACCATCAAAAACCTGCATTTAATCATC
>JBALXG010000531.1:0-2328 GCA_036961055.1 Leeuwenhoekiella sp.
GTAAAATGTTACGTAGTCTCTCTGTAAAAAAACGTCGTGCTTTTTATGAAAGTCAGTTAGGGAAGCAATTTACCGTTCTTTTTGAAGGCGAAAATAAAGAAGGTTATATTCATGGGTTTACTGAAAATTATATAAAAGTAAAATCACCGTGGAATCCGGAGCTGGTAAACACGCTGCATAAAGTTAGTTTAACAGAAATTGATGATGACGGAATGGTCAGGTTTGACTTTGTTGAAGAATTCACTGAAATAACAGCGTAAAAAAACCCGTCAAATTTTGACAGGTTTTTATTTTTTAAAATGTTTTTAGATATTAATACCTACAGGAAGTAATTTTTTATACTTTCTTCGGTTAGACCTCATAAACTTTGCAATTTCTGGGCTTGTTGGGACAAGGCTAATATTCCTGTCTTCAACTTCTTTAAATACAGTAATGATAAAATCATTCATGTATTTCTCTGTACCTTCTGGCATGGCAATTTTAGTAAGAAAGATCTTTCTATCCTGAAGAGAGTATTCAATTTTTGCAAGTTTACCGTCAAATGTAGTTTCAAACTGCCTAAGAAACTCATTATCGGTTAGTTCAATCTCTGTCATTACATCCATATATATTTGATTTTAAGAAACTTTTCTTGCCCAATCTGAAGATTTTTAGATAGTCAGTGTGTTTTAACTATTTGTTAACACTAGTAGTACTTCAAATTTACAAATTTTTAACGGTAATTCAATCTTTAAGTATGTTAAACCGTTAATTTTGGAGAATGATTATACCTGTTTATCTTATGCCTGGGATGGCTGCCAACCCTAGTATATTTGAATATTTACAATTGCCGGCAGACCGTTTTTCCATGCATTTTCTTACCTGGAAGATACCTGCTCCAGGCGAGGCTTTAAAGGCTTATGCAGCACGAATGCTTCAGGAAGTAACACACGACAATCCTATTCTTATAGGAGTAAGTTTTGGCGGAGTACTCGTACAGGAAATGGCAAAGCAGATAAAATGCAGAAAATTAGTTATAATAAGTAGTGTAAAAACTAAATATGAATTGCCTAAACGTATGCGATTCTCACGTAAAATAGGTTTATATCGTATTGCCCCCGTAAGTTTAGTTCAGCAATTAGATCACTTGGCTAAGTATGCTTTAGGATCTAAATTTAAGGAGAGGGTAGAGCTTTATCAAAAATATTTATCTATTAGTGATCCAGTGTATCTAAGTTGGGCGCTTGAGAAAATGCTCTGTTGGGATCAGGAAAAAGTGCCAGAAGATATTATCCATATTCATGGTGATGCAGACCCGGTTTTTCCTTATAAATACATCAATAAATGTATTACTATTGAGGGTGGTACACATATTATGATCATTACAAAATGTAAATGGTTTAATGAAAACTTACCTGAATTATTAGAAAATTAATATGTAATTTGCAGGAAAACAATACAATTGCATGATGATTAATATTAAAAATATACTTGCCGCCTTAGGTTTGATAGGTATAACAGTCGTATCTGTACAAGCTGTTCAGGATGCGCCTTCTAATGAAAACCTTGAGAAAAAGCTTGTAAACGATTACAATGTATATGCATTACCATTACCCGCAGAAATGAATTTTGCAGGTGAGCCTCTACCTCTTAAAGACCCTGATATAAGAGAACGTATGGATAGAGAGTTGCTTGTAAATACTTACTGGCAATCTAATGGTTTGCTTTTGATAAAACGGGCTAATAAATATTTCCCCATAATAGAGCCTATTCTTAAGGAAGAAGGAATTCCTGATGATTTTAAATATCTGGCAGTTATTGAAAGTGGTCTAACACAAGCAGTGTCTCCCGCAAGAGCCACTGGCTTCTGGCAGTTATTAGGTTCTACAGGGCAGGATTATGGTCTGGAAGTTAATGATAATGTAGATGAGCGGTATAGTATAGAAATGTCTACACGTGCTGCGTGCGAATATCTTAAAAGTGCAAAAGCACGTTTTGGCAGCTGGACGTTAGCAGCTGCTGCTTACAATGCAGGTAATGCAGGAGTGTCAAGACGACTGGAAGAGCAGGATGTAAAAGATTATTACGACTTACTATTAGGAGAAGAAACTGGACGCTATGTTTTCAGAATTTTGGCTTTAAAAGAGATTTTATCAGACCCTGCTAAATTCGGTTTTAACTTTAGACCACAGGATTTATATACTGAAGTGCCTACTTATGAAGTGAGGGTAGATACTGCTGTTACGAGTTTTGTGAAATTTGCGCAGAGTTTTGGTATTAATTATAAAATACTAAAGTTGCACAACCCGTGGTTGCGTGAAGATCACTTAAATAATAGTTCACGTAAAG
>JBALXG010000532.1:0-910 GCA_036961055.1 Leeuwenhoekiella sp.
GATCCATCATGGGTAGGCGTTCAAATTGATGATATGATTTCTCAACACATAGGTTTACCAGTGGCGGTAATTAATGATGCAGATGCTGCGGGTCTTGCTGAAATGACCTTTGGAGTGGGTAAAGATGAAAAAGGATTGGTGATGGTTTTTACAGTGGGTACAGGAATAGGCAGCGGAATTTTCTTTGACGGTAAGCTCATTCCTAACTGGGAATTTGGTCAAATTCCTTATAAAAAAGGTAAAACTATTGAGCAATATGCCTCGCGCTCAGTTAGACTTCTTAATGATATGAGTTTTAAAAAATGGGGGAAACGGTTTAATAAATTCTTGGAAATTGTTACCACTATAAGTGATCCAGACTTAATTATAATAGGTGGGGGTGCAAGTAAAAATATTGACGAATATCGCCATAAATTAAAAATAAAAGTACCAATTTTAGCAGCACATACACAAAATCATGCAGGAATTATAGGTGCCGCTATAGCCGCTAAACATCTATATAAGCCCAACTAAATGAATTTAGCCTTATCGGGCTCTGTGTCGTTCTCTTGCCAGTAAAGTGTTTTTAAGCAACATCGCAATGGTCATAGGTCCTACACCGCCGGGTACCGGAGTAATAAAACTCGCTTTTTTGCTTACATTTTCATAATCAACATCACCAGTAAGATAATAACCTCTTTCTTTGGTTTCATCAGGTACGCGGGTAATTCCCACATCAATTACAACGACATCATCTTTAACCATTTCAGCCTTTAAAAACCCAGGCACACCTAATGCAGAAATTATAATATCTGCCTGTGAAGTAATTTGAGTTATATTTTTTGTTCGGCTATGAGTTAGCGTCACTGTAGAATTTCCAGGAAAACCTTTTCTTCCCATTAAAATACTCATGGGTCTGCCTACAATATGA
>JBALXG010000532.1:920-2320 GCA_036961055.1 Leeuwenhoekiella sp.
TCGGCCAATAACGACAGTATGTTTTCCCTGTGTATCAACATTATAACGCTCGAGTAATTCTAGAATACCAAAAGGTGTCGCAGGAATGAAAGTGCTCATATCCAAAGCCATTTTTCCAAAATTTGTAGGGTGAAAACCATCTACATCTTTATCTGGATTAACGGTCATTAAAACTTCCTGAGTATCAATCTGTGGTGGCAGCGGTAACTGAACGATAAAGCCATCTATATCATCATTTTCATTAAGCTCCTTTATCTTAGACAAAAGTTCAAGCTCACTTGTAGTACTTGGCATGCGCACCATTGTAGATTCAAATCCTACACGCTCACAAGCTTTAACTTTACTATTTACATACGTAAGACTTGCACCATCATTACCAACGATAATTGCAGCAAGATGAGGAACTTTCTCCCCTCGCTCTTTCATTTTATTTACCTCAGCGGTAATTTCATTTTTAATATCGTTGCTTACTTTTTTTCCGTCTAGAATGGCCATGTAAGGGTAAGTTTAAAGCGTAATTATATTTTTAAGATAGGTATTTATAAAATGACCTATTTCATTTGATTCATCATTTGCATCATTTTCTGGCCACCACCGCCCTGCATCATCTTCATCATTTTGCTCATTTGACCGAATTGTTTAAGCAACTGATTAACCTCTTGTACAGTTGTACCAGAACCCTTGCTTATTCTCTTTTTACGGCTGCTATCTATAACTGAAGGTTTTGTGCGCTCTTCTGGAGTCATAGAATGTATTATCGCTTCAATGTGTTTAAAGGCATCATCGTCAATATCAAGACCTTTTAAAGCTTTTCCCGCTCCCGGAATCATACCAATAAGATCTTTCATATTCCCCATTTTCTTAACTTGCTGAATTTGCTTCAGGAAGTCATCAAAACCGAATTGATCTTTAGCTATTTTACGTTGTAACTTACGGGCTTCTTCTTCATCAAACTGTTCCTGAGCACGCTCTACAAGGGAAACAACATCTCCCATCCCAAGGATACGATCTGCCATACGAGAAGGATAGAATACATCTATCGCTTCCATTTTTTCTCCTGTCCCTATAAATTTTATAGGTTTATTTACAACAGTTTTTATAGAAAGTGCAGCACCACCTCTTGTATCACCATCTAATTTCGTCAGGATTACTCCGTCAAAGTTAAGAGTCTCATTAAAGGCTTTTGCAGTATTTACAGCATCCTGACCAGTCATTGAATCTACTACAAACAATATCTCTTGTGGCTTAACCGCATCACGTATGTTTGCGATTTCAGTCATCATCATTTTGTCTATTGCAAGACGACCTGCAGTATCTATGATCACAACATTATGTCCGTTTTCTTTCGCGTGAGCAATAGCTGCCTGAGAGATAGCAACAGGATCATTATTTTCTCTATC
>JBALXG010000533.1:0-2314 GCA_036961055.1 Leeuwenhoekiella sp.
ATCCACCCATTTCTTGAGAAAAACGGGTTAAATATAGAGAAAATCGACCATCTTATTTTTCATCCCGGAGGCAAAAAAATCGTACAAACCGTAGAAGGATTGTTTGGTGATATGGGCAAAAACATCAATGATACTAAAGAAGTATTGCGGTTATACGGCAATATGAGCAGCGCGACCGTGTTATATGTTCTGGAGCGTTTTCTGGACAGGGAAATTGAATCAGGCGAGTATGGAATTATGCTCAGTTTTGGTCCGGGATTTTCTGCGCAGCGTGTTTTATTAGAATGGTGATGAAAGAATTTAATACCGAAAATAATAAAGAATGGGCTTGCATCCTTGGCGGAAGCTCAGGTCTGGGTCTCGCCTCTGCAAAAAAGCTTGCAAGCCACGGTCTTAATATTTGCATAGTTCATCGCACGCGACGCAGTAAATTAGATGATTTTGTAAAGCAATGTGATCTCATGCGTCAGGATGATGTTGAGGTTGTCACTTTTAATAGTGATGCTTTAAAGGAAGAAACACAAGCCAATATTTGCACCTTTTTTACCGAAAAACAGGCTAAAATCCGCGTTTTTTTGCACAGTATCGCTCGTGGTAATTTAAAACCTGTCTATACTCAATCTTCAGAAGGCACGCTTACTAATGAGGATTTTTCGCTTACTGTAAATAGTATGGCTTTGAGCCTTTATGACTGGACTTCCGCTTTCGCGAAAGCAAAACTTTTTTCGCCACAATCACGCATAATAGCTTTTACCAGTGAAGGCAGTTACAAAGTGCTTCCTAATTATGCCGCGGTTTCTGCGGCAAAAGCAGCTCTTGAAGCAATAATTCGCAATTTAGCTTATGAGTTTGCACCTTTGGGAATAACCGCTAACTGCATACAGGCAGGAGTAACTGATACTGAAAGTCTCAATCTTATTCCAGAAAGTATGCAAATAAAGGCTGAAGCTTTGCAGCGCAATCCACACCATCGGCTCACTGCACCAGAAGATGTCGCAAATGTGGTTTATCTGTTAAGTAAGGACGAAGCACAATGGATAACAGGAACAATAATCAAAGCAGACGGCGGGGAACATTTAAGGTAAATTTTACATAGACTCAGTCTTAATAACTGCTGAAAGTTTATATTTTTGAAAAACTTAAGGCACACGAAATTAATCAACCAACCTCTAATTCTTTAGAACCCATGAAAATCGATTTACGCAGCGATACGCTAACAAAACCTACAGAAGGTATGTTGCACGCCATGATGAGTGCAGAAGTGGGTGATGACGTTTATAAAGAGGATCCTACGGTTAATTTACTTGAAGAACGACTTGCAAATATGTTTGGGATGGACGCCGCTTTGTATTTCCCTACCGGAAGTATGACAAATCAGGCTGCGATAAAAATACATACACAACCCGGCGAGCAATTAATTGCAGATAAATATGCACATGTTTATAATTATGAAGGTGGTGGCGTGTCGTTTAATAGTGGCGTTTCCTGTAAATTACTTGACGGTCACCGCGGGATGATCACTGCAGATCAGGTTGAAGAAGCTATAAATCCGCCAGATTTTTATCATAGCGCTCTAACTTCTCTTGTGTGTTTAGAGAATACAACAAATAAAGGCGGTGGGGCTTGCTACGATTTTAGAGAGATTTTAAAGATTAGAAAAGTCTGTGATGATCACGGTCTGGGTCTGCATCTTGATGGTGCGCGTTTGTGGAATGCGCTGGTTGCCACAGATGAATCTCCCAGAGATTATGGTGCTGCTTTTGACACGATTTCAGTCTGTCTTTCAAAAGGATTAGGCGCGCCTATGGGTTCTGTACTTATAGGTAAAAAACATTTTATGGATAAGGCCATTCGCGTGCGAAAGGTTTTAGGTGGCGGAATGAGACAAGTGGGTTTTGCAGCCGCGGCTGGTTTGTATGCCCTTGATCATCACTGGAAACGTATGGAAGAAGATCATAAACGTGCGAAAGAACTTGCTGTCGCTTTAGAAAACAATCCTCATGTGGGGCATGTAGATCCAGTAGAAACTAATATCTTAATATTTAATCTTAAAAAAGGTGTCATTGAAGCAGATTTTCTTCAAATATTAATCGATTCTAATATTCATATTAGTAGTATGGGCCAGGGAAAATTACGTATGGTTACCCATTTTGATTATACAGCAGAAATGCATTCTCATGTTCTTGAAGTGCTAAAAGAAAAAGTGGCTTAAAAGGGTGAAAAATTGGTTTTAAACCGCAAAAATGCGCCTTTAAGGCGCTTTTTTATTGTTTGGAATTTACTAGGGTCTGTTGACCTTTGCGGATTAAAATTT
>JBALXG010000534.1:0-2312 GCA_036961055.1 Leeuwenhoekiella sp.
TATCAAGAAAAAGAGAACGATGTTTTATATAATATAAGTCGTATTGAAGTTTTGTTAATGCGTCATCATAAGAGTTGCCATATCTTCCCATTTTCACCTGAGCCCAACCTGTCAAACCAGGCTTAATAATATGCCTTGTTTCATAAAATGGAATAATTTCTGCTAGTTCTTTTGCTATTAAAGGTCTTTCTGGCCTGGGACCAATAAGGCTCATATCGCCTTTTAAAATATTGTAACATTGTGGCAATTCATCAATACGCGATCTGCGCAAAATATTGCCAAACAAAGTAATACGCCGGTCATTTTTATCTGAATATTGTTTATTTTCTATCTCAATATCAGTTTTCATGGTGCGAAACTTCATAATTTTAAAGATAATTCCGTTTTGCCCTACACGCTCCTGAAAATAGAATAGTGCTCCCCGGTTACCCAATAAATTTCCCAATGCGATAATGGGCAAAACACAAACTGTAACGAAAAGACCAATTAGTGAAAATAAAACATCAAATACTCTGTGAAAAAAAAGATAGAACCTGTTTTTATTGCTTCGGTTAAACGGAAAAAATTTATAAAAATCCTTTTCCACAAATTCTACGGGTACACGCTGGGTAATTTCTTCATAAATCTGTGTGTATTCACGTATGCTGAAGCCACTTTCAAGAAGCTTAATAAGCTGGTGATATAAAGGGACACTCACACCTTCAGCATATGAACTGGCAACAACAATTTCAGAGATTCCTTTCTTCTTAATAAATTCAGGTAAATTATCTACGTCAACCGCTTTAAGTTTATGATTTGAAGAAAATTTTTCTGTATCAGTATTTGCATAGCCTATAACTTTATAATTAGGATCTGCATGATGCAAATTTTGAACAATCCTGTTAATGTCAAATGAATCGCCAACTACTAATACTTTTTTATCAAATCTGGGAGAAGAAATAAAGGTTATGTATGTATAACGCCAAATCATTAAGGCACTTAAAATCGCCACATAGAAAAACAAAATTTGCAAACGATTTTCGGGCAGTACGGGAGTTAAAAATGGGGTAAGCATGTAGAACAAAACCGTGGCAGAAACAGTTAAGATGCTATTTTTTATAGTAGATTGAATACTAGCCGCTTTTTTAAGATCATACATCTCAAATATGGTCGCAAAAAGTGTAAAATATAACCACAGTACAAAAGCCCAAACCCATCTTTCTTCTGTGAGACTAAAATAGCTGAAATTATAAAAATGAGACACTATTATTAAGAAGCAGAAAATGAACAAAAGATCCATTACACGTAGGAGGACCTTTCTTTCAGATATTTCAAAATGAATATCAGGTAACAGGGACATAGGGGCTTTATTGAATCACTAAGTTAACACATTTTATTTCAATACTTTTTGCCATATTTTACTAACAAGATTCCAATCAAATTTTTCGACAGATTCTCGCGCATTTTGAGCCAAAAATTGACCTTTTTGGGGCGATTTTAATAAGGAATAAATTGCCTCTGCCATCGCTTCGCTATCATTATCATTAACCAGTAAGGCATCATTTTTATCATTTAGTAAAAAGGGAATACCACCCACATTTGTCGAAACAACAGGTAAACCCAGAGCCATAGCCTCAATTACACTTAACGGCGTGTTATCAAAATGTGTTGTATTTATAAAAATATCATATTTCTGCGAAAGATTAATCCATTCTCTTTTAGCTAATTTTCTGGTAAAAATGACCGATAATTGATGTTTTTCAGCATATTTTTTACTTGCAGCAAGTGCTCCATCTTTTTCCGGACCTACCATACAAAGCTGTGCATTAGGATAATTTTTAAGCACTAACTGAAGCACTTCAAGTGCCATTTGTGGGTTGTATATTGAAGAAAAAGAACGAACCCATAAAAGCTTTGGTTTAAATTCTAATCTCTGCTTAAATTTATAATCATCAAGATGTATAGTATTAGGAATATATTCCAGATTATAAATTCCTTTTTTTTGAAAAAACTCAAACAAATATCTGGACGGAGCAACATTTAAGTAAGCATTAGAAAGCAGATTTTTAGTCAAAAAAGGTGATTTTTCGTATCTTTTTGGCAGATTTCCACCATGTAAAATTGGTATATATTTAAGGTTTACAATTTGGCATAATCTACCTATGCCCAGAGCATACCAAAAATTTGATGTGCTGTACGTATCAATTAAAACGTAGTCAATTTTGCCTGAATAGAATATAGTCTTAAAACACATGTCAAAAAGGCGAAAGAACTTATTTTGAATATCTGATGCGTAGTATAACTTGTACCCTTCATTCTGCAGTGCTTTCCCC
>JBALXG010000535.1:0-2311 GCA_036961055.1 Leeuwenhoekiella sp.
GGTTCTGGTGGAGTTTGGCATTTGCCAAAAGGTGCATTTACGGGCCATCCGGCAGGGCTTAAATGGACAGGAATGGAAGGTTCTCCTATAAAACTTACAGAGGAGCAGTTTTATGCTAAAGTTGATAAGAGACAGACAAAAGTAAATGGAAGATATGTAAAACCTGAAAATGTTCAGGATGAAAAAAACCCCGACTTTCTTTATAAAGTAAAAGAAACTTTTCCTGAACTTCAGTTACCATCTGTTATTTTACCACATGGAATTTTAGGAATCTCTACTTCTCAAATAAAAGCTATTGATACTGATGCAAAATTTGGTCCGTTTGACGGTCAGCTTCTTGTAGGAGATATGGGACAGAGCAAAATTATGAGAGTAGCTTTAGAAAAAATAAAAGGTGAATATCAAGGTGTGGCTTTTGATTTTAGAGCCGGATTTCAATCTGGTGTTATGAGAATGGATTTTGACCATAATGGTAACCTTTTTGTAGGTGAAACTAACCGTGGCTGGGGATCTGCCGGAACAACTAATTCTGGTATTGAATTCTTGTCATGGACAGGCAAAATGCCTTTTGAAATGAAAACTGTAAAAGCAATGCCTGATGGTTTTGAAATCGAATTTACTAAAGCAGTTAATAAAGCTTCAGCAGAAGATTTAAATTCTTATAAAGGGAAGAGTTATATCTACAAATACCAGGCTGTTTACGGAAGTCCGCAAGTAAATATAGAAGATGTACCGGTTAAAGGCGTAAAAGTAAGTGACGATGGGATGAAAGTAAGAGTAGTTACAGATAATTTACGCCAGTTTTACGTGCATGAAATGTTGTTGCAAGGCGTAAAATCTAAAGATAAGGAAGAGCTTACCCTCCACCCTACTTTTTACTACACGTTGAATAATATCCCAGACGGACAGAAACTTTCAGCTAGCGAATTCACTTCAAAAAAATCAAGCGCTAAAAAACCTGTAACTGTTAAAAAGGAAACAGTAACAAAAAATGTGGTTCAAAATCACGTTTTAACAGATAGTCAAGTGCAACCTTTATTAGCATCTAATACTTGTATAGCCTGTCATAATAAAGAGAAAAGAGTTGTAGGTCCATCATTTCAAAACATAGCAAAGCGTATGTATTCTAATGAGAAGATTCTAGAATTAATTTATAATCCTCAGCCTAAAAACTGGCCAGAATATGCGACTCCTATGGCTCCAATGCCTCAGGTACCAAAAGATGAAGCGTTAAAAATAGCTGCCTGGATTAATTCTCTTCGTTAAAAAATAATTATAAAATTTAGAAAGCATCATTTCACATTATGTGGTATGATGCTTTTTTTATGCTATTTTATTTTACTGATTTTAATGTAAATAAATAACTTCCCTTATACCCAAAATTTAAGGGTAAAAAGCCACTTTTTGATGGTATTTTGACGAAATAGAATTACTTTTATTTCAGTTCCTTCAATAACTTGCAATCAATAACATTAAATAATTAGCCCATGCTCATTCCCGTTTGACATGATTTAATTGGCTAAATCATGATCAATCAATGGTATTTTATATGTTGATATTGTACCATAACTTAAATCAATTAAAACCTGACAAACCGGACAAAAATTAATTAAATATTGCATTGAGAAAAAGCTGACAAAATAAAATTTTTATCCTGTAGAAAAGAGGATAGAATTGATTGAAAAATGATTTATGAAAAAAAAACGACCCTCATTAAAAGATATAGCCGCAAAATTAAATGTTTCTATTACTACAGTTTCCTTTGTTTTAAATGGCAAGGGTAAAGAAAAAAAAATCTCTGACGAGGTTATAAAAAAAATCCTGGATTATATAGAGGTTATTAACTACAAACCTAATCTTGTCGCTCAAAGTTTAAGAACCGGTAAAACAAAGATTATTGTTTTTATGGTAGAAGACATAAGCAATTACTTTTTTGCTAAACTTGCCAGAATTATTGAAGATATAGCTTACGATAAAGATTATAAAGTACTTTTTTGCAGTAATGAAAATGATGATAAGCGATCCCGCGAATTAATTGATTTATTTTATGAAAGACAGGTAGATGGCTTTATAATTATTCCTTCTACAGGAATAAAAGATGATATTAAAGGTCTAATAAATAACAATGTTCCGGTTGTTTTATTTGACCGTTATTTTGATGATTTACAAACTAATCATGTAATCATTAATAATGAAAAGGCTTCTTATGAGGCCACGCAACACTTAATCGAAAATGGTTATAAAAATATATCCTTTATTACAACAGATGTTCAGCAAACGCAAATGCTGGATCGCTTAAAAGGTTACGAGG
>JBALXG010000536.1:0-2310 GCA_036961055.1 Leeuwenhoekiella sp.
GTGTTCAGAGTGATGAAAAGTTGCATTTTAAATTTAATCCTGTTCTTTTTCTTTAGCTCGTCTATTCTGGCTCAGGAATTAATACCGCCAATTCTTAATTACAATAACAAAGAATATAATGCCGCCAGTCAAAACTGGGGTCTTAGCAGTGACTATACCAGTTTTCTATATGCTGCAAATAATGAAGGTTTATTGCGTTATGATGGCCAGCGCTGGACAAAATTTCAGTTACCTAATAAAACAATTATCAGGTCGGTTTTTTGTCATAATGGGCGCATTTATACGGGTTCTTATGAAGAATTTGGTTATTGGGAGAATGATGGATTTGGTTCTTTAAAGTATACATCTTTAACTCATTTAATTAAAGATACTTTTGACAATGAAGAGTTCTGGGGAATTTCTGCATTAGATGATGGTGTAGTTTTTAGGTCGTTTGGAAGATTATATATCTACCAGAACAACTCAATTATCGCCTATAAACCTGACTTTTTTATTACAGCCCTGCTCTCTCATAATGGCGAGATCATTTTAGGCAGCAACGCCGGTGGCTTATATAAATTTGAAAATAAGACCTTCATTAGTATTTCAAATAATAAAATTGAAAACGGCGATGCGATCAACAGTATTTCTGCTTTTAATAATAAATTGCTTATAGGAACACGACTTCATGGCATTTTTACTTTGCGCAATGAGAAATTAGAGCCATGGGGAACACAGAATCTGGCTGATTTTCTCGTAAAGAATGAATTGAATAAGGTCAAAATATTTGATAATAATCATGTTGTTTTTGGTACAATTAAAGGAGGCGTCCTCACAACTGATGCTTCAGGAAAAATTCTTAATAACTATCACCGGGGCAACGGACTTCAAAACAACACTGTTCTTGCGCTTGACGTTCAAAACAAAGTACTGTGGGTAGGTCTCGATAATGGTATTGATGCTATAAAGCTTGAAGATCCTTTTACATATTATTCTGATAGAAGTGGTGAACTGGGGGCCGTTTATGACATTGCATTTTTTGAAAATGCGTTCTATCTGGGAACTAATACAGGAATACACGTAATTAAAAACGGAAAACAACAATTTGTAGAAGGTTCTCAAGGTCAGGTATGGAATTTTACACAAATAGGTGATAAGCTTTTTGCAAATCACAATCGCGGAATATTTGAAATTAAAGACGCAAAATTATTCCCGGTTTCAGAAATAACGGGAAGTTACAGGCTAGATAAAGTGCCTAAAAATCCCGATTTTTATATCAATTCTACCTATAATGGCCTCAGTCTCTATTCAACTAAAAACACCCAAAACCTTAGTTTTATAAAATCTATTGGCAAAATTAATACACCCTTTGATAAAATAATATTTCAGGATGACAATACGGCCTGGACTACGCATCCTTACAAAGGGTTTTTTCAGCTTACTTTTAACACAGATGATCTCTCTGTTAAGGACATAAAAGATTTTGATAGTGATTCTATATTTAAAGCCTATAAAACCTCTATTCATAAAATAGAAAATCAAATAAGCTTTTATAATGCAGATACCTGGTATAAATACAATGCTATAAATGATGCTATTGAACCTTTTCACGAACTCAAAAACTACTCTGGTTACGGTTTAATAAGCGATGATGATAATTTTTATTGGTTCAAAAACAGAAAAGGCAATGGTCTTATATACACTAATTTTACTACAGACAGTCTTTTTATTTATGAGCCCTTACTTGAAAATAGATTAATAAAAGGCTATGATAAAGTTGTAAAACTCAATGATAGTGTTCATTTAATAACCTTATATGAGGGTTATGCTGCAGTAAATCTCGCGCAACTTAAACGCAATGCTTCTATTAAAAAATTTCCGGCACCTGTTTTTAATGGCTTTAATGACAATGATAAAATATTTGCTTTAAGCGAGAAAGAATTTAAAATAGATTACAAAGATGCTTCCCAAATAACTATTAAAATATCTGCTCCTTCAGTACCCAACCCTCGTTTTTATTATAAACTCAACAATAAAGAAGCATATCTCAACAATGGCTTTTTAAGATTTCAAAACCTTCCTTCTCAGGATTATAAATTGCAAATCTGGTCGATAGCAAATGGTACTTTAAGCGAAAAGCCTCTTGTCATTAATTTTGCTATAGCGCCTCCCTGGTACTACAGTAACTTAATGTTAGCGGTATATGGTTTGATTTTTATATTAGTGATCATACTGGTTTACATCATTAATAAGCGAAAATTAGACTCCCATCGCTATGATGTTGAGCAACGATTAATTAAAGAACAAGAACGAAATATTCAAATTGCTGAG
>JBALXG010000537.1:0-2303 GCA_036961055.1 Leeuwenhoekiella sp.
CCTTAAAATTTCAACCCGGAAAAGATGAGCGATTTGAAATGAAAGATGAATATGGGATGAATATGAGCGGAATGGATTCAATGAAAATGGAATCAATGAGCATGGGCGATAATAAGATGGATCACTCTAAAATGGATCACTCTATGATGTCTCACAATGAAAAAGATTCAGGTGTTAAAAACGATTCTGTAAGTAAAACAATGATGCATCACAGTTCTATGCCGGGAATGGATATGGCAAGCAATACAATGGATGATCAGGATGATACAATGCAGGGAATGAATATGGACATGTTCTCTGAATACAATTATGATTACCTGAAATCACCCGAGAAAACGACTTATGATTCAAGTGTACCTGTAAATGAGATTTTACTGAACCTCACAGGTAATATGCAGCGTTATATCTGGAGTTTAAATGGAGTTCCATTATCTGAAGCAGATAAAATAAAAATTAAAAGTGATCAGGTAACACGTATCACTTTAAATAATTTGACAATGATGCATCATCCCATGCACCTGCATGGTCATTTTTTCAGAGTGATAAATAAAAATGGTGATTATTCTCCTTTGAAGCATACCGTTAATGTGCCACCTATGGAAAGTGTTACAATAGAGTTTTATGGTAATGAATATGGAGACTGGTTTTTTCACTGTCATATTTTGTATCATATGATGGGCGGGATGGCCAGAATTTATAGTTATGATACTCCCCGTGATCCTAGATTAGCTAACAGTCCGGTGAAAAAGCTGATTAACGAAAGTGATAAATTCTACACCTGGGGAATAGTAGACGCTGCTTCTCATATGACTGCACTCAATGTGGTTTCTTCTAATATAAGAAATCAATTTAATCTAAGTGCTGAATATGGCTGGAACCAAAACCTGGAAGGTGAATTTACTTATGAGCGATATCTGCACGATTATCTACGCGTCTTTGGAGGTGTGAATGTTGAAAATAAAATTGATGAAAGTGCAGATGAAATCACAACCACTGCCATTGCAGGTGTGCGTTATTTCACGCCATATATGTTTAATCTTGATGTTAGATTAGACAGTAAACTAAGGCCGCAAATCAGTCTGAGCAGAGCAATTGCCATCTTTCCCAGAACTATACTTTTTGGCTCTTATGAATATCAGGCAGATTTTGGCTGGGTAGATGATTTTCCCAATGGCGATAATTTTAATAAAGAAGTTACCTGGAGTACAGGATTAGAATATATTCTGTCTAAAAACTTCTCGGTAATGGCAAGTTATGACAATCGTTTTGGTGCAGGCGGCGGACTTTCAGCCCGATTTTAAATAAAATAAATAAACAATAATCAACAAATTTTAATACCATGAAAAATATAAAAACGACTGTTATCATAATACTACTTTCAGTGACATCTGGAGTTATTATGTCTTGTAAAGAAAGTGCTAAAGACAATATGACTAATGATAGTTCTGCCGAAATGAACCACATGAATCCTGATAACTCTTCAGACATGACTGATCATAAAATGGGAGCAATGAACATGTCTGATTCAAAAACCGGTATAAAAGCCATAAAATCGGGTCCAAATAGTCAAAAATCGGCTGCTTTAGTAGAAAGTTATCTTACAGTTAAAGAAGCTTTAGTAAGTGATAACAAGGAAGGTGCCGCTTCTGGTGCAAAAGATTTATCAGATAAACTTGACGCTTTTGATTCTTCAGCTTTCACTTCTTCTGAAAAAGATGAATTAAAAGAAATTATTGACGATGCTAAAGAGCATGCCGAGCATATAGCTAAAAGTGAAATAGATAATCAACGTGAGCATTTTGATCTGTTAAGCAAAGATATCATTGATCTTCTAGCTATTACAGGAACAGATAAAAAATTATATCAGGATTTTTGCCCAATGTATAATGATGGTAAAGGCGCACAGTGGCTGAGTGCAACTTCTGAGATTAAAAACCCGTATTTTGGAAGCAAAATGAGCAACTGTGGCTCTGTACAGCAAGAGATTAATTAAAAAATCCGTTTTGAATTTACAGCTTAATACAGATAAAATAACCAGAGTAAACTTTACTCAAACATAAAAACTTAGTTATGAACGACTTTTTAAAACAATGGGGAGAAGCGGCATATACAACTGTTTGTTTTTTCTGGATGGCATTATGGGCTTTTGTTTTAGGTTACGTAATCAGTAGTATGATTCAGATTTTTGTGACCGAAAAAAAGATGCAGAAAACCATGGGTCAGGGAGAGTCAAAGGGCGTACTGCTGGGAACCTTTTTTGGTTTTATTAGCAGTTCGTGCAGTTTTGCGGCTTTGGCTTCAAC
>JBALXG010000538.1:0-2301 GCA_036961055.1 Leeuwenhoekiella sp.
GGGCAAATGAAAAGTCTGTTACCTTAAAAGATGCGACTACAGTAGATATAGAACTTATAGATAATACAGGTAATGTAAAGGTCTTAAAACAAAACCTTCCTTTAATTGCAGGTGAGGTTATTGACGCAACTGTTATGAGTAAAAATGCTCTTCTTGGATTCTTAAAAGAGCAAATCGCAGATGCAAAAGAAAAAGGGGTGCTTTTTTCACTTCATCTTAAAGCTACAATGATGAAGATTTCAGATCCTATTATTTTTGGACATGCGGTTGAGGTATTTTTTCAAGATGTATTTACAAAGTATGCCAGCGAATTATCTTCTGTAGGATTTGACGCAAAAAATGGACTTGCAGATCTTTACAACACTATAAATAAATTACCTGCAGATAAGCGCGAAGCTATCGAGGCTGATATAATTAAAACTATAGAAGAGCAACCTGCTCTGGCAATGGTAAATTCTGATAAAGGAATTACAAACCTTCATGTGCCAAGCGATATAATCATAGATGCCTCTATGCCCGCAATGATACGCAATAGCGGTCAAATGTGGAACGCAGCGGGAAAATCTCAGGATACAAAAGCCGTTATTCCTGATAGCAGCTATGCCGGAATTTATCAGGAAACTATCGATTTTTGCAGAGAAAATGGAGCTTTTGATCCTACTACAATGGGCACAGTTCCTAATGTAGGTTTAATGGCAAAAAAAGCTGAAGAATACGGTTCTCATGATAAAACCTTTGAAATTACTTCAAATGGTAAAGTTCAGGTAAAGGATGCTTCTGGCAATGTACTTATGCAGCATGACGTTGAACAAGGCGATATCTGGAGAATGTGCCAGACAAAAGATGAACCTGTACAAGACTGGGTTAAACTTGCAGTTAATCGCGCGCGTGCAACTAAAATCCCTACAATTTTCTGGCTCGATGATGAACGCGCTCATGATGCAGAGTTAATCAAGAAAGTAAACTTATATCTCAAAGATCATAATACTGATGGTTTAGATATTCAGATAATGTCTCCAGTCGAAGCTACACGCTTTACGCTAAAAAGAATGAAAGCTGGTGAAGACACCATATCTGTAACGGGTAATGTCTTGCGTGATTATAACACAGATCTTTTTCCTATTCTGGAAGTAGGTACCAGTGCAAAAATGCTATCTATCGTTCCGTTAATGAATGGTGGTGGTTTATTTGAAACTGGAGCTGGTGGTTCTGCTCCTAAACATGTACAGCAATTTGTTGAAGAAGGTCACTTGCGTTGGGATTCTCTGGGAGAGTTTCTCGCATTGTCTGTCTCTCTGGAACATGCCGGCCAGACAAATAACAATCCTAAAGCCTTAGTACTTGCAAAAACTCTTGATGAAGCGACTATAAAATTTCTTGATAATAAGAAATCTCCTTCTCGCGAAGTCAACGAGATTGATAACAGAGGTAGTCACTTTTTTCTTGCTTTATACTGGGCCCAGGCTCTTGCAAATCAAGATAAAGATAAGGAATTACAGGTACACTTTGCAGAAATGGCAAGTGAACTGGAAACCAATTCAGATAAAATTCAAAAAGAGCTGTTAGATGCTCAAGGCTATCCGGTTGATTTAGGCGGTTATTATTTACCAGACGAAAAAAAGGTAACTGAAGCGATGAGACCCAGCGCCACTTTTAATGCTATTATGAATTAATTATATTTAATAATTATTTAATACAAAGCCCTGCAATATTTGTAGGGCTTTTTTTTGCCTATAATGAGCTATAAATTGAATACAAGAACGTTATTTTTGAATAAAAATAAGATTGCTGAAAACTAAATTCTGTATTACACTATTTTTTTTGTTGGCTTTGGCGAAAGCTCAAGCGCAGAAAAACATCACGTTAAGTGGGACGATAACCGAAGCTTCTTCTAATGAAACTTTAATAGGCGTTAATGTGCTTCTTCCTCAACTTAACAAAGGTGCGGTTACTAATGAATACGGCTTTTATTCTATAACCCTCCCCGAAGGAAATTACCAACTTCTAATAAGTTTTCTGGGTTACGAGACTATAAATCAAAAAATTGCATTAGATGATAATTTAAAATTAAATCTGGCTCTAAATGAAAGTACAGAATCACTTGACGAAATAGTAATTGAAGAAAATATTGAGCGCTTAAGTATACGCAAACCGCAAATGAGCGTAAATGCGCTTTCAGCGAGTACAATTAAAAATATTTCCAGTGTGCTGGGTGAGGCAGATGTTATAAAGTCTATTTTATTATTGCCAGGCGTTACAAGTGGCGGCGAGGGAGCATCTGGTTTTAATGTGCGTGGCGGC
>JBALXG010000539.1:0-2238 GCA_036961055.1 Leeuwenhoekiella sp.
GAAATAAAAATATATGAATCAGCCATTGGCATATGTGCACCCGGGTGCAAAAATTGCAAAAAATGTTGTTATTGAGCCATTTACAACAATTAATAATAATGTTGTAATAGGAGAAGGTAGCTGGATAGGATCTAATGTTACAATAATGGAAGGTGCTCGCATTGGAAAAAATGTGAATATTTTTCCGGGAGCAGTTATATCTGCAATTCCTCAAGATAAGAAATTTGACGATGAAGATACTGTAACAATTATAGGAGATAACACAACTATTAGAGAGTGTGTAACTATTAATAGAGGTACTACTGACAAAATGAAAACCCAATTGGGTAAAAATTGTTGGATTATGGCCTACAGCCACATAGCTCATGATTGCATAATAGGTGATAACTGTATTTTTTCAAATAACAGTACGCTTGCAGGTCATATTCAGGTAGGCGACTATGTTGTACTTGCCGGGATGGCCGCTGTACAACAATTTTGTACTATAGGTAGTCATGCTTTTGTTACAGGAGGATCTTTAGTAAGAAAGGATGTCCCGCCTTACGTAAAAGCTGGAAGAGAACCGTTATCATACGTTGGTATCAATTCTATCGGTTTAAGAAGAAGGGGATTCACAACTGAAAAAATAAGGGAAATACAGGACATTTATCGCATTTTATACCAGAAAAACTACAATAATACACAGGCAGTCAACATAATTGAAGCAGAAATGGAAGCAACACCCGAAAGAGATGAGATTCTTCAGTTTATTAAAAATTCGCAACGAGGTATTATGAAAGGTTACTTCACAACAAATTAAAAAGGACAAGAGATTTATTGATATGGCAAATACTTCAGATATAAGAAATGGAATGTGCATTAAGTACAACCATGATATTTATAAAATAATAGAGTTTTTACATGTAAAACCAGGTAAAGGGCCCGCTTTTGTGAGAACAAAACTTAAAAGCGTCACTAACGGAAAAGTATTAGATAATACCTTTTCTGCCGGGCACAAAATAGAGGATGTACGAGTAGAAACGCGAGGTTATCAGTATTTATATAATGATGGTGATTTTTATCATTTTATGAATACAGATGATTATACACAGATACGAATTCTAGAATCAGTTTTAGATCAACCCGGACTTCTTAAAGAAGGTGAAGTTGTTTCTATATCTATAAATACTGAAGATGGTATGCCACTTTCTGTAGATATGCCAGCACATGTTATTTTAGAAGTTACTCAAACAGAACCTGGATTAAAAGGTAATACAGCGACAAATTCTACCAAGGCTGCTCTTGTAGAATCAGGAGCAGAAGTTCAAGTTCCTCTTTTTATAAATGAAGGTGATAAGATAAAAGTAGAAACTGAAAAAGGTACCTATAAAGAGCGTATTAAAGAATAAGACAAATTGGAATTTCCGCAACCTTACACTTTAAAACAGATAGCGACAATCATCTCATCAGAATATGATGGAGATGATGATTTCCCTATTTTAGGAATGAATGAAATTCATGTGGTTGAACATGGTGATATTGTTTTTGTTGACCACCCAAAGTATTACGAGAAAGCTTTAACTTCAGCAGCTACCGTTATTTTAATTAATAACCGGGTTTCTAAACCAAAAGGCAAATCTCTTTTAATTTCAGATGATCCCTTTAGAGATTTTAATAAACTTACAGAATTTTTTAAACCCTTTCAACCTTCACATCAGGCCATTTCAGATACTTCATCTATAGGTGAAGGAACTATTATTCAGCCAAACGTTTTTATAGGTAATGATGTTACTATAGGTAAAAACTGTCTTATACATTCAAATGTAAGTATTTATGACAATGCTGTTATAGGTAACAATGTTACTATTCACTCTGGTACCGTTTTGGGAGCAGATGCATTTTACTATAAAAAAAGAAAAGAGGGTTTTGATAAATTAAAATCAGGCGGTCGAGTTGTTATTAAAGATAATGTAGATATTGGTGCTTTATGTACAATCGATAGAGGTGTTTCTGGTGATACTACAATAGGTAAGGGAAGTAAACTTGATAATCAGGTTCACGTTGGTCATGATGTTGTTATTGGTAAACAGGTTTTAATTGCTTCGCAAACTGGGATCGCAGGATGTGTTGTTATTGAAAATGATGTCACAATATGGGGACAGGTAGGTATTGCAAGTGGAATTACTATTAAAAAAGGTGCCGTTATTTTTGCCCAAAGTGGAGTAGGACGCACCTTAGAAGGTGATAAATCTTATTTTG
>JBALXG010000053.1:0-10664 GCA_036961055.1 Leeuwenhoekiella sp.
GTTTTTCTCAATATTTACAGAAAAAAATGAATAGCGGTATTAAAACGCTTGTTCTTGTAATTGGAGGTCCGTATGGCTTCTCCCCTGCCGTTTATGCAAAAGCTTCTGGAAAAGTTGCATTGTCAAAAATGACTTTTTCGCATCAAATGATAAGACTTTTTGTAACCGAACAGTTATACAGAGGTTTTACCATTTTACGCAATGAACCCTATCATCATCAATAAATTTCAAAACCGCATGAATAACCCTATAAATCTGGTTTTTGCCACCCATAATCTCAATAAGTTAAAAGAAATTCAGGCGCTAATGCCAGAAAATGTAATCCTGCAAAGTCTCACAGATATTGGCTGCACAGAAGAAATTATTGAAGATGCTCCCACAATTGAAGGAAATGCTATACTTAAGGCTAAATATGTAAAACAGCATTATGGCCTTGATTGTTTTGCAGATGACACAGGTCTCGAAGTGCACGCCTTAAATGGTGAACCGGGAGTTTACAGCGCGCGATACGCCGGCGAACAAAAAAATGCAGAGGACAACATGCAGAAGCTTTTATATAATTTAAACGGAAAAACGGACAGAAGTGCTCAGTTTAAAACAGTAATCGCATTAATTATTGGTAATAGGGCACATTCTTTTGAAGGCATTTGCAAAGGCGAAATTATTGAAAGTAGGCAAGGCGAAAAAGGTTTTGGCTACGATCCTATTTTTCAGCCAGAAAATCATACTGAAACTTTTGCCCAGATGTCACTAATAGCTAAAAGCAAAATAAGTCATCGCGGTCTGGCGGTAAAAAAACTGCTCGATTTTCTCGAAAAATAGTAAAAATATGCCTTTTTAAGTCGAAAATCGGTAAAAACGATCAAAAACTACTTAGTTTTAAAAAGTGCTAAAGCCTTTATATCACAAAGGTTTACAACAATAACTACGTATATGTAACAATCCATATTTTAACACTACCTTTGCGCCCTCTTTACCAATGTAGGTAAATGTAATATAATGACAATGAATAAATTTGAAGCGTTAGGACTAAATGATGCTCTCCTTAAGGCAATTGCCGACTTAGGCTTTACAGAGCCTTCTGAAGTACAGGAGAAAGCCATTCCCGTCCTACTTAATGAGTCGACAGACATCGTCGCTCTCGCCCAGACTGGGACAGGAAAAACAGCAGCATTTGGCTTTCCGCTAATTCAACAAATAAATGCAAACAGTAAAACAACTCAAGGCTTAATTATATCGCCTACCAGAGAATTATGTTTGCAGATTACTAATGAAATTAAAGCGTATTCTAAATATGTTAACGGTGTTAATGTAGTTGCCGTTTACGGTGGTGCAAACATACAAGAACAAGCAAGAGCTATAAGTCGTGGTGCACAAATAATCGTGGCTACACCAGGTCGTATGATGGATATGATGCGTCGTAAGCTTGTAGACATTACAGAAATCAATTACTGTATTCTTGATGAAGCAGATGAAATGCTTAACATGGGCTTTTATGAAGATATAACCACTATTCTGGCAGACACGCCTAAAGAAAAGAATACCTGGTTATTTTCTGCTACAATGCCTAAAGAGGTATCAAGAATTGCAAAGCAGTTTATGAGATCACCTATAGAAATTACTGTAGGAACAAAAAACATGGGAGCAGAAAATGTTTCTCATGAATATTACCTGGTAAATTCACGTGATCGTTACCAAGCATTAAAGCGTCTTTCTGATGCAAATCCTGATATCTTTTCAGTTGTATTTTGTCGTACCAAACGCGATACACAAAAAGTTGCAGAAAATCTTATAGAAGACGGTTACAATGCAGCAGCACTGCATGGTGATTTAAGTCAGAATCAGAGAGATCTGGTTATGAAAAGTTTCCGTAATCGCCAGATACAAATGCTTGTAGCTACAGATGTTGCAGCACGTGGTATTGATGTAGATGATATAACACATGTTATAAATTATCAATTACCTGATGAAATTGAAACCTACACCCACCGTAGCGGTCGTACCGGTCGTGCTGGTAAAACAGGTGTTTCAATTGTTATTATTTCAAAAAGTGAAATACGCAAGATCAAGCAGGTTGAAAAAATAATCAACAAGAAATTTGAGCATAAAGATATCCCCACTGGGATGGAAATTTGTGAAGTTCAGTTGATGCACCTTGCAAATGAGATTCATAACACCACAATTAATCACGAGATAGATCCTTATCTATTTAGTATTAATGAAGTGCTTGAAGGTTTAACTCGTGAAGAATTGGTTAAAAAAGTGTTCTCTGTTGAGTTTACTCGTTTTTTCAATTATTACAAGAAAACAAAAGATCTTAATGTTGCGGCAAAAGATGAAATAAGAGAACAATCTGGTGATTCTACCCGTTTCTTCATCAATGTAGGAAGCAAAGACGAGTTTGACTGGATGACGCTTAAAGATTTCCTAAAGGAAGTTACCGGGCTAGGTCAGGATGGAATTTACAAAGTTGATTGTAAAGAAAGTTTCTCATTTTTTAATACAGATACAGAGCATCTTGATGCTGTAATGGCTGTTTTTGAAAACTTTCAATTAGGCGGAAGATCTGTTCATGTAGAAATTACAAAAGACAGAGGCGGTCGCAGCAGCGGAAGAAGAGATCATGGTGGTAGAGATAATAGCAGCAGACGCAAACCTCGCAGTCGTGATAATGATTCACGCAGTTCTGGCAGCGGCAGTAAGGGTCATCGCGGTAAACGCAATGATTCTTCGTCAAATTCTGGAGATGGTAAAGCGCCATTCTCAGGAAAAAGACGTCGTAGAGAAAGAAATTAATTATATTATTTTAGGCTAATTGTCACTTTTGGTATGATTTTTCAGTCTCTTTTTCTAAATTGTTCCCCAATATGAGAAAGGCCCTAATTGCTTTGTTTTTTTTAATTACCCCTATTTTACTCGTTGCACAAGATGTTGACGAAGATGAATTTGTAAGCGGTAAAGTTGTAAATGCCGCTAATGACGCCGTGTTAGATAATGTTAACATCATTAATCTAAATACAGTTAAAGGAGCAATTACAGATGAGGATGGTAATTTTAAAATTCAGGCAAAAGTTAACGATACGTTGTTTTTCTCATTTCTGGGCTTTAAAACCTTACAGGTAAGGGTTACAAATGACTGGAGAAAATTTGGTGATGTGCGTGTAAAAATGACTGAAATAGGTATCGCTCTTGAAGAAGTGGTGGTTAAAGATGTTGAGCTTACCGGGTATCTTGAGATAGACGCAAAAAATGTTCCTGTATATAAGAACGTTAGATATAGTATTTCAGGATTACCTTCAGGTTATGAAGGAGGTCAAAGTCAGCCAAGTGCTATTAACAAGGTTTTAAACTCAGTTTTTAATCCGGCGGACTTTCTATATAATGTTTTTGGTAAGAAGCCACAGCAAATGAGTAAGCTGCGTCAGGTTAAGGAAGATGATAAAATACGTAATCTTCTTGCTAATAAGTCTGACAGGGAAACGCTTACCGCTTTGCTACAGATTACTAAAGAAGATATAGAGGAGATATTGCGACGTTGTGATTACTCAGAAAGCTTTGTACGCACAGCAAATGATCTTCAAATATTAGATGCTGTAAGTAGCTGCTATGAAGAATATAAAGTATTAAACCGGGAAAAATAATCCCGGTTTTTTATTTAGTATCTGTGATCTATTTTATTGCTCCAGCCTTATTTTCTAGTACAACATTACTAAAAACACCTGTATCCACATCTGCCGGCAAATGCGAGGTAAAACCTATACCCACGTAAAAAGGTTTATCAAGTTTTAATACTACTGGTTCTCCTACTTGATGCAAAGGCTCACCATTCATACTTATATAAGCGGTAAAGGCGTCGCCATCTTTTTCAATACCTAGGCGCATAGCGCTTTCTTGCTGTATTCTCATCTCCTGAAGATTTGCATTCTGCTCAGGTCTCCATGCCATATGCATTAGACCAGCACCGTGTAAAGCAACCATAATTTCTTTAGCGTCATCTTCCAGACCCTGACGAATTATAAGTACAACCTTTCTATCTGCATAACCTGTTGAATTAGGAAATTTTACATCTGCAGCAAGTGAAACATCGCCAGACATTTTCTTCCATAAATAACGAAATTCATCACGATTGTACCAAATATTATAACCAGCAGAATTGATAGTGTATTCATCCTTTGAATCATCATAAGAAGCAGATCCTTCTGCAAGAGCACCACCTACATCGCTCTGCCCTTCAAAAATGCCAATAGTCTTGTTCTCTGTACGAGTTTCACGATGAAAACCTGAAGGCGGCGGCACCTGCTGATGGGTTTCAGAACCTGGAAGTGCCCAGTCTGGGACTTCTACAGTTGTTTGTGCAGAAGATGATTGTGTTATCCCGATAATAAGAACTGCAGGAAAAATAGATTTTGCAATAAAATTTTTTATTGAATCTTGACAAATCATAATGTTAGGTTTATTTATTAAAAATAGCCCTTAAATTAGCGATTTTAAGGGCAAATAGGAAGGTTTTTATTCTCAATGATTAAGACATATTGAAATACGGAAAATATTTAATTAATTAGTACCGAAAAAGCAACCAAAAAAAGCCGATTTTCATACCTTTTAAACGATAATTCTTACTGTGGGACTAGTTTTTATCACTGTCTGAAGCAGACACCGGCTCAATATTTTTAACTACAAAAACATAATCCTGATAATCTCCATTTTGAGCTTCTTCAAAACAAACTAAATACTGATTAGGCAAAATAACGCCTGCACTATCCCTAACCGGAAAAATTCTACAAGCGTGAGCAACAAATTTTTTAGACAGAAGTATATTCATTCTGTCTATAGAATAAGCCGTATGTGTAGGTCCCGTTGTATAAAACCCGAAAGATTGATCTTTAGGATCAAAACTAGTACTGCCCCTTTCTAACGTAGGGTATAAAGTCTGATGCTCTGGATAATCTTTTGTATTTGCAAGCACTCCTACTTCTTTAAGAACAGGATTACCTGAATCTTCAGTAACAAAATAGCCAAAAGGGAGTGCAAATTTTGGACTATATCTTGCAACGGCATTCATTTCAACATCGCCTGTATTTGCCTTTTTAAAAAGCGTCTGAGGTAGTTCTTCACCTTGTAATTCACTTCTGGTATGATTTGATAATGTGGTCCAGCCTATTTCTGTTTTAAAACCTAAAGCTTGTAAAACTTTTTCAAAAGGTGGCTCTTTACCGCCCTCTAGTCCCTTTGTACTTAAACCCCTTACTGTAAAAGAATGTATTTTATTTTCCTCAGAATTTAAAACAAGTTCTGCTTCTGCTACACCTAAAAATTCTTTAGGATAAAAAGAAATATCAATTACAATGGAGTCATTTTTACCTACAACTTCTGGTATTTTAGAAGTTATTTTGAATAGAGCTGCATTATCACCTTTAATAGATGCGCTTACTTTTTTTAATTTTTTAGCGCTTCTAAAAATTATTTTGCCCGTCCTGCTGCTATCTCCCTTTATAGCAGAAACAGAAACTTCCTGAAAATTTGTACTATTTGATAAATTTTGAGCTTTCAGGCTTGGGAAAATAAGACAACAGGAAAATAAAAAAATAAGACCGAATACCTTCATTTGATAGAATATAATTGAAATGTAATTGTTTTAACTGTGACTCCTGCTTGGGGGCAAACTTCATGCCGTGGTTGTAAATTACATTCTGCTATGTAAGGCTATACGATTACCTTCAGTATCAAGAAAAACGGCCATATACCCATGATCTTCAGAAATCATTGTTTTATTTTGATAAATCGTTCCTCCCGCGGTATCTGCTTTTACGAGTGTTTCAGCTAAATTTTCGCAGTTAAAATATAACAAAACGCCTTCTTCACTTGGTATATATGACTCGTGTTTTATAAGTGTTCCTGAGGCAGCACCTTCATTATCGGGCTGAGGAAACCAGCCCATAAGTACACCGCCAAAATCCTGTTTAGCAATGGAGATATCAAATACATTTTGATAAAAACTTATCGCGCGATCCATATCGCTAACAGGAATCTCAAACCAGGCTATAGAATTTATCATATTCAGGAGATTTTAACCAATTACGGTCGATTTTCAGCCTAAATATACCGCTTTTTAATTTTTGAATCCTTCCAATATTGCATCAAGATTTTTAATATGCCGCTGTGCCCACTGTAACCTTAATTCTTGTTGATCGTTATCTGAGAGCCGCCAGTCCAGATCAGAATCTTCTAGTCGTTGCATAAGATTCTGAATTATAATCGCCGCAGATACAGAAATATTTAAACTGTGTGTAAACCCAGAAGTGGGTATATAAATGTAATCATCTGCAGCATCAATAACCGTATCGCTTAAACCTTCTGCCTCTCGACCAAAAAACAATGCAGCAGGTTTACTAATGTCAAAATCTTTAAGTGTATGTGCCTCGTGATGGGGTGTAGTTGCCACAATGCGGTAACCTTTTGTTCTTAGTTCACTTATGGTATCATGCACATTATTGTAACGATGAACTGTAGTCCACTTTTGTGCGCCCATAGCGATTTCCTTATCAATGCGGCGCCCTATTTTTTCTTCAATTACATGTACATCTTGTATGCCAAATGCATCACAGCTGCGTATTACCGCGCTGGTATTATGCAAATGACGCACGTCTTCATTTACAATAGTAAAATGATGTGTACGCCGGGAAGCCACTTCTTTAAAAAGACTAACACGCCTATCTGTGAGAAAAGACTCAAGATAAGTTAATAATTTATTCTCCATAACTGGTTTTTCAATTGCAAATTTAGCTTCTTTGTATAGAAAAGAAATAGCATGAAAAAAATTGTGGTTCTAACTGGAGCAGGAATAAGTGCTGAAAGTGGTTTAAAAACTTTTAGAGATGACAATGGGCTATGGGAAGGTCACGATGTAATGGCCGTGGCAAGTCCAGAAGGGTGGAATGCAGATATGGAACTCGTGCTGGATTTTTATAATCAGCGTAGACGCCAACTAAAAACCGTTAAGCCAAATGCTGCGCATGAGGCTTTGGTTGCATTAGAAGATAAATACGATGTTACTATAATCACTCAAAATGTTGATGATTTGCATGAACGTGCTGGCAGTACTAATGTGATACATCTACATGGTGAGTTACTTAAAGCCAGAAGCAGTTATGATGAAAATCTAATAATGAATTGGGAAAATGACATTTGTGTAGGTGATTTGTGCGAAAATAAAAGCCAGATACGCCCACATATCGTGTGGTTTGGCGAGGCTGTTCCTTTAATGGAAAAGGCCGTTTTTCATACTTCGCAGGCAGATTTTATACTAATTGTGGGTACTTCTATGCAGGTTTATCCGGCGGCAGGACTTGTTGATTTTGCTAAAAAAGAAGCAAAGATTTTCTTTATTGATCCTAAACCTTCAGTAAAATCTGGCAAAAACCTCACTATATTGGCTCAAAATGCATCTTCTGGTGTGCCTACTGTGGTAAACGAGCTGATGAATAATTGAGGCGGGCAACTTTAGCCCAGGTAAGCAAAGCTTCGGTTTCCTGAGTTGATAAAACCGCGTCCTTATGTATTAAAGTATATGATGACAAAGGCATTTCGCCTGCTTCAACTTGCTCTATAATATCACTAAGCTTTTTATCCTTTCGCTTTGCGTCATATTTATCCCAATCAGAAAAATTAAGATGCCTCTTCCCATCTTTTATATGACTTGCGAGAAAAAATGAAACGGGAGCAACCTGCGCATACCAGGGGTACTCTGTTTGATTGCTGTGACAATCATAACAAGCAGTTTGTAGCGTTTGTTGAACTGCCTTTGTGGGTTTAGTCTCGGTTATATAAGGTTTTAGACTTTCATAACCTTCATTATTTTTTTCAGGTCGAATAAATTGAATACCAACAAGAGCAATAAGTGCGAGAATTAAAAAGCGTTTTAGCCAAATCATTTTGGAGTGAATTTAATATGGAAAAATAGTGAAAATTATTTTGGCAATTCTAAAGCAAATCTATGGGATTAACTTATTTAACCCATATCTTTTTTAGTAGGGCATAGCTGTGTATCTTTGTGTCTTATTTAAATTCAAGTCATGTCATTATCCCCTTTAGAGGCAGTTTCACCAATCGATGGTAGATATCATAAAAAAACAAAAGAGCTAGCTCTTTTTTTTTCAGAGAAAGCTTTAATTAAGTATAGAGTAAAGGTTGAGATAGAATATTTTATTGCTCTTTGTGAGTTACCCTTACCTCAGCTTGAAACTGTTGACAAAAAGGTATTTTCTGATTTGCGTGCGATTTACACAGATTTTTCTACTGAGGACGCACAAGCAATAAAAGATATTGAGCGCATAACAAATCATGACGTAAAAGCTGTTGAATATTTTATAAAGGAGAAATTTGATAAAATGGATTTAGCTCAATTTAAAGAGTTTATACATTTTGGCCTAACATCTCAGGATATAAATAATACAGCTATTCCGCTGAGTTTAAAAGATGCTACAAATCAAATTTATTTACCGCAACTTCTGGAGGTTGTAGATCACCTAAAACAACTTGCAGATGAATGGTCGCAGGTGCCTATGCTTGCCAGAACGCACGGCCAACCAGCATCTCCTACTCGCTTAGGCAAAGAAATAGAAGTTTTTATTGTACGTCTGGAAGAGCAAATAAAATTGCTAAAAACGATACCTAATGCAGCAAAATTTGGTGGTGCAACAGGAAACTATAATGCGCACAAAGTTGCATATCCTACGATAGACTGGAAAGAATTTGGTTCAAGCTTTGTAAAAGGAACTTTAAAACTTCATCACTCCTTCCCTACCACGCAAATTGAGCATTACGATCACATGGCCGCGTTATTTGACAATTTTAAGCGAATAAACACTATTTTAATAGACTTAAATAGGGATATGTGGACATATATTTCTATGGATTATTTTAAGCAAAAAATTAAAAAAGGCGAAGTAGGTTCATCTGCGATGCCTCATAAAGTCAACCCTATAGATTTTGAAAATAGCGAAGGTAATTTAGGGATGGCAAATGCATTTTTTGAACATTTATCGGCAAAATTACCTATCTCCAGAATGCAACGCGATTTGACTGATAGTACGGTTTTGAGAAATATAGGTGTACCATTAGGGCATACCATTATAGGATTTAGCAGTACTTTAAAAGGCCTGAATAAACTTGTACTCAATGAGAAAAAGTTTGCTGCAGATCTCGATAATAACTGGGCTGTTGTGGCAGAAGCTATTCAGACAATTTTAAGAAGGGAAGCTTATCCTAATCCTTATGAGGCACTTAAGGGTTTAACGCGTACAAATGAAGGTATAACTGAATACTCTATAGTTCAATTTATAAATACGCTTGAAGTTAATGAAAGTATTAAAAACGAACTAAGAGCTATTTCTCCTTCTAATTATACCGGAATTTAATGCACACATGAAATCTCACAAATCCCTAAATTTATTTCTTACCGTTTTTTTATACGTTGTAATCGCAATTGTGGGACTATGTGATTTGATACAATACGGGGCAACAAAAATTTTTGTTGCCCTTTTATTTTTAATGTTAGTTATAAAACTTATTTATTCCGAAAACATTTCTCTGAAAAGGTAAACCTTGGAAACATAAGTTATAAGCTGTTTACCAGCTCGCACGCTTGCCGTGCGATTTCAAGTTCTTCATTAGTAGGAATTACCAAAATCTCAACCGAACTATCATCCGCATGAATAGCGCGTTTATCTGAAGATCGCTGCGCATTTTTATCTGCGTCCAGTTTAATTCCTAAATAACCCATCTTTTCACAAACTAGTGAACGCAACAATTGGCTATTTTCTCCAATACCTGCCGTAAACACAATAGCGTCAATTCCATTCATAATAGCAGCGTAACTCCCTATATATTTTTTGATTCTGTAAGCATTCATTTCAAGTGCAAGTTTACATGCTTTATCTCCTGATGCCGCGGCAGATTCAATATCACGTAAATCACTTTTGCCGGTAAGCCCCAGCATTCCACTTTCTTTAGTCAGCATATTATTCACTTCAGCAGGTGAATATCCTAAATGATCAATAAGATAAAAAACCACAGCGTGGTCAATATCACCACTTCTGGTTCCCATAATTAAACCATTTCCAGGCGCAAATCCTAATGAAGTATCTATACAGATACCGTCACGTACAGCACTCATGCTACAGCCATTACCTAAATGAATGGATATAATTTTTGAATCTTTTTTATTGAGATGCTTTACTGCTATTTGTGACACAAATTTGTGACTCGTACCATGAAAACCATAAAGTCTAATATTATTTTCGTTTAAAAATTTAGATGGAATCGCATATTGATATGCCTTCTGCGGAATAGTCTGGTGAAACGCAGTATCAAAAACCGCAATTTGTTTCGCTTTACTAAAAATATCTTCAGCTATCTCAATTCCTGTAAGATTGGGCGGATTATGTAAAGGCGCTAATGAAAATAACCTACGTATATTTTTTTTAACAGCTTCATCAATTATAACAGTCTTTGTAAATTTAATTCCACCGTGAACTACTCTGTGACCTACTACATCTAAATCATCTACACTATTGAGTATTCCTATATCATCGTTTAAAAGATATGATGCAATAAGCTCTAAAGCTATTTTATGATCTCCAATCTCAATTTCTTCCTTTTTAGAA
>JBALXG010000540.1:0-2238 GCA_036961055.1 Leeuwenhoekiella sp.
TTATGTGAGCACACGCAAGGCACGATTAGCGAATTCAACAGCGTATGTTATTCTTACAAAAATGAGGAAGCCGTTGATCATCTTTTTAAAGTGGGCACAGGTTTAGACAGTCAGATCTTAGGAGATTTTGAGATTATTAGTCAGTTAAAAGCAGGTTTTAGGCGTTCTAAAAAACTGAAGCTTGTTAATCCTTTTATGGAACGACTTATTAATGCGGTGATACAATCAAGTAAACGCATTAAAAACGAAACCAATATTTCAAGCGGAGCGACTTCTGTGAGTTTTGCTTCTGTACAATACATTCTTGCTCGCGTTCCATATGTTTCTGAAAAGAAGATATTGCTTTTCGGAACAGGGAAAATCGGTCGAAATACCTGTGAAAACCTCATAAAACACACAAAAAACGACCATATTACCCTTATAAATCGCACTAAAGATAAGGCCGAAAAAATTGCCGGAAAATTCAATCTTATTGTTGAAGATTACTCAAATATTCAGGCAGAGATCGCTCAGGCAGATGTTTTGATCGTTGCAACCGGAGCGCACAAACCCACAATTTCAAAAGAGCTTTTATATATTAAAAAACCGCTTCTTATTCTCGATCTTTCTATTCCTAAAAATGTAGATGAGAATGTTAAGCAGGTTCCGGGCGTCACGCTTGTTCATCTTGATCAATTGTCTAAGATGACAGACGAGACTTTAAATCGCCGTAAAGAACAGGTGCCAAAAGCCCGCCTTATAAACTCAGAAATCCAAGCCGAATTCTACGAGTGGCTGCAAGCCAGGCAGTTTGCACCAACAATAAAAGCTTTAAAAAGTAAACTTTCTGATCTTAAACTTGCCGAAATTGACAACCAGCGTCGCAAGTTTGTAGATTTTAATGAAGAACAAGCCGAAATCATCAGCGAGCGCATTATTCAGAAAATAACTACTCAATTTGCTAAACATTTAAAAGATGAAGCAGTGCCGCAGGCCGAAAGTCTGGCGCTTATTCAAAAAGTGTTTAAACTTCAAAATCACTAGTCTTGAGCAAGATCATACGCATAGGCACACGCGACAGTCAGCTGGCGCTCTGGCAGGCTAATACTGTAAAGGATAAACTGGAAGCCCTTGGTTTTAAAACCGAACTTCTCTCAATAAAATCTACCGGCGATCTTATTCTGGATAAACCGCTTTACGAACTGGGAATTACCGGAATTTTTACCAAAACACTCGATATTGCCATGATTAATGGCGATATTGATATTGCTGTTCACTCTATGAAAGATGTGCCCACGCAACTGCCAAAGGGCATTGTGCAAGCGGCAGTTCTTGAGCGTGCACCAAGTGATGATATTCTGGTTCATAAGTCAGGTGAAAATCTGGAGGAAGATCTAGCTCAAATCTGCACTATCGCAACCGGAAGCTTACGCAGAAAAGCACAATGGCTGCATCGTTACCCACATCATACTTTAACCGATTTAAGAGGAAACGTAAACACGAGACTTCAGAAATTACAGGACAATAACTGGACAGGTGCGATTTTCGCGAAAGCGGGATTAGAAAGAATAAATCTCAAACCGGAAAATAATATCGTGCTTGACTGGATGATTCCTGCGCCTGCGCAAGGAGCAATGGTAATCGCCGCAATGGAAAACGATCAATTTTCTCGTGATGCCTGCAGCAAATTAAATCATCACGCTTCAGAAATTGCCACTACAGTAGAACGGGAATTTTTACGCGAACTGGAAGGCGGTTGCACAGCACCAATAGGTGCTCTGGCCGAAATAAGAGATCAAACCATCCATTTTAAAGGAGCTCTTTTTAGCCTTGACGGAAAACGTAAAATCGAAGTAGAAAAGACAATCGACCTCAACAAAAACTACCATTTTGGAAGAAAATGTGCAGTTGAGATCTTGGAAAACGGCGGTCGTGAATTAATGGCAGAGATTAAGGAACAAATATAATCCTCACCCCCAACCCCTCTCCGCTGGGAGAGGGGGGCAAATGAAAGATAATAAATTGAAGATTACCAAAACAAAACTCGCAAGATTGCTTAGACAAGAGCAAACAGAAGCCGAAAAAGAGCTTTGGGAGTTATTGCGTAATCGAAAATTTGAAAATCTTAAGTTTCGTCGCCAACATCCCCTTAAAGATTATATAGTTGACTTCTTTTGTAAAGAACTGAACCTAATAATTGAACTCGATGGCGGCTATCATAATGAACCCCAACAAAAAGAAAAAGACGAATCAAGAGAT
>JBALXG010000541.1:0-2231 GCA_036961055.1 Leeuwenhoekiella sp.
TAGCCAGCGAATAAGATTCTTCACCAGTGCTACATCCTACTTCCCAAATTTTAATAATGTCCCCGTCTTCCTTTGTGTCTACCACCTTAGAAATAACGTGTTCATCCATTAAATCCCAGGCTTTATAATCTCTAAAAAACTTAGTTACTCCTATTAAAAATTCATCATAGAGCGTGTGTAGTTCATCTGTTTCTATTTTAACATAAGTAAGATATTCTTCAAGCGTATCTGTCTTTACTACACGCATACGTTTTGCAATGCGTCTTAATAATGTAGGTCGTTTGTAAAGATTAAAATCAAGAGCAGTGTGTTGTTTTAATAAGTCAAGTATTGAGGTAAGAATGTGCTCTTCATAATTAACAAGCTGCGCGTTAAACTCAATGTTATTTGCGCTATTAAAATAGTTTGTAAGCTCATCGCTCATTTGCTCTACCGGTACGACAAAATCTACACATCCTGTATTAATCGCGCTTCTGGGCATACCATCAAATTTAGCCTGCTCAGGATTCTGCGCAAAGACTACCCCGCCTTTTTCTTTAATAGCCCTTATTCCTCTAGAACCATCACTTCCTGTACCGCTTAAAACAATGCCAGCACAATTTTGATGACTATGTTCTGCAAGAGATTCAAAAAACAAATTTATAGGTAAATTTAATTGTGATCCCTGCGGTTTATCTAAAAGTCTTAAATGATTTTTCTCAATAACAAGGTTTTTAGTAGGAGGAATTAAATAAATACTATTTGGTTTAATTTCAGAGTCATCAAGAATCTGAATAATAGGAATGCGTGTATTCTTGCTCAATAGCTCTGCCATAAGACTTTTGTGGTCTGGCGAAAGATGTTGAACAACAATATATGTGTGAGGAGAATAGTTAGGAACATTATCAAAAAATTCCTTCAGGGCCTGCAACCCGCCAGCACTTGCTCCTATTCCTATAATTATATTATTTTCTAGATTATTAGGATGAGTTTTCTCCACAGATATGAGGGATATTTAGCATTAATTTTTCTATTTTTATTATTTAAAATAATATGAAGTAAGAAAATTTAGTGAAAAGTAATACTTTTGTAAAAATTATGATAATACACAGTTGTATTTTAAGATTTCTTTAAGAAATAGCCGCTAGCTTTTTTTATAATAATTCTCCTTAGAAATACAAAAGATCGGACATAAATCCGATCTTTTACCATTTTATTAGCCGTAAGAAATTTAAAATGAATAATCCCTTTTTTTATGCTGTACGGTAATCCATTGTGCAGTCGTAAATTCTTCTTTTACAAACTCTCCATTAAATCGCCCAACACCAGAATTTTTCTCACCTCCAAAAACTGCGTTAGCATCATCGTTAACGGGTTGATCATTAATATGCATCATACCCGTTTCTATATGTTGCGCAACATATAAAGCCCGTTCTGTATCTGCAGAATGTACCGCCCCGCTTAATCCCAGATCTGTGTCGTTAGCCAGTTTGATTCCTTCTTCATCACCTTTAAATTTGATAAGAAGTGCAACCGGACCAAAAATTTCATGTTGTGCAATATCCATATCATTTGTGACATTTGTAAATACTACAGGGTGAATAATATTACCTTCTACTTTGCGTTCAGTTTCTAGTTTAGCACCGTTCTCAATAGCTTTATCAATCATCTCAACAATGCCTTTTGTCTGGCTTTCATCAACTACAGGTCCTACAGAAACACCTTCTTGAGATGGGTCACCCACTTTAAGATTTTTTACTTTAGTTATGAATTTTTCAGAGAACTCATCATAAACTTTTTCATCTATAAGAATTCTGTTTATTCCCATACAAATTTGGCCCTGATGCATGAATTTTCCGAAAATAGCAGCATCTACAGCATTATCTATATCTGCATCATCAAGTACTATAAAGGCGTTGTTTCCTCCCAGCTCAAGACTTAATTTTTTAAACTGTCCACCTGCTTTTTGAGCGATCCCTCGGCCCACAGGAGTAGAACCAGTAAATGACACAAGCTTAGTTGTGGGATGTTCTATTAAATAATCTCCCACTTCTGAACCTTTTCCCAGAATCACATTAAAGAGCCCTTTAGGTAATCCCGCTTCTTCAAATATTTTAGCCAGCAGAGTTGCTCCTGTTGCAGGTGTGAAACCTGCGGGTTTAAGTACTACTCCATTACCAGTGGCAAGTGCGGGAGCTACAGAACGCATTGATAAGTTCAGTGCAAAATTCCATGGACTTATAACCGTTATC
>JBALXG010000542.1:0-2227 GCA_036961055.1 Leeuwenhoekiella sp.
CTTCAACATCGACATTTTTGGCCAATTTAAATTCTATGGCACTTAATTCACCATCTTTATAGTTTAAAAGATCTTCAGCAAAATCGAGATTTGTAAAAACATACTTTTCGTCAAGATCTTCATTCACCTGAAAAATATCAGAAACTACCATTTTTGAGCTATTAAACGCCTGAGAAGGATCAGTTATTTGTCCATCACCAGGTTTTGGCACCATTACACTTAAGAGATGCGTGTAATTATTTGCGCCCAGAGATAGAAGTCTGGAAATGCCAAAACCTATTACCGCAACAGGTTCATCTGGAGTAAGCCAGTTTCCATAAAAAAGTGTACTGTCTACAGCATTTACTTTTCGGTAATTTTGATCTACACCTTTTATAAAAGCAATATGGTTTTTTCCTTTAAATTCAAGAAAAGCGCGTTCTTCAATGATTTTTGAAAAGGATACAATATCGGTAAGATAATTAAGTTCGTTTTCTTGTTTTGGTGTGAGGTCTAACGTCTTTCCCGTAATAGGAATCGCTTTTAAATCAGGATCAAAAACAGAAGAAAATGAAAGGCTAAAATCCTTTAATCCGGAAAAACCAGAGAGTACTATAAAAAGTGCGGCAGAGCCTACAACAATACTTAATGCAGAAATAATCGTAATTATGTTGATCGCATTATTGCTGCTTTTTGTAAACAAATATCGTTTAGCAACAAATAAAGAGAACTTCATGGGCATATACTATGACTTCTTACGCTTAGGCAATAAATCAGGATTTTCTATAGGATCCTCACCGCCTTTGAGAGATTTATCAATAGCATCAATATATTCTAATGAGTCATCGCCAAAAAAGTGCAGCTCTGGCATTCTGCGTAACTGGTGACGCGTGCGCTGTGCAACTTCATGTTTTATAAAAGGCTTTACAGTATTAAGCTCTTTTAACACTTCTTCTGCCTTATTATGCGGAAAAATGCTTGTGTACACTTTAGCCTGAGATAAGTCTGTAGTAACGCTTACCTTACTTACAGAAATGATCATATCTTTTACACCTGCCTGCTGCAGTGCCTTTTGCAATACATCTACAAGGTCACGCTGTAAGACACCAGCAACTTTTTTCTGTCGGTTTGTTTCCATACTGCAAAAATACACTTTTTAATAATTGGGTTACCTTTGAGATTAAGCCTTATCAAATAAATTGTAGGATGCATAAAATTGAACATATAGGAATAGCTGTCGAAAATCTGGAACAATCAAATGAATTGTATAAGAAATTATTAGGCGTAACTCACTACAAAATTGAGGAGGTAGCTTCTGAAGCGGTGAAAACTTCGTTTTTTAAAATAGGCGACAGCAAAATAGAATTACTGCAGGCAACTGGACAAGACAGCGCGATTACTAAATTTATAACCAAAAAAGGGGAGGGAATACATCATATAGCTTATGCTGTGGAAGACATATATTTTGAAATAAACCGACTAAAAAATGAAGGTTTTATCTTTATAAATGAAACGCCTAAATCCGGTGCAGACAACAAGTTAGTGGCATTTTTGCACCCAAAATCAGCCGGAGGTATTTTAATCGAATTGTGTCAGGAGATCAAATAATGAAAAAACTTTTGGTTCAATTAAAACATTAATGTAAATTTGCGCCCTCTTTAACTCTAAGTTAAAGCCGGTCCTATAGCTCAGTTGGTTAGAGCACCTGACTCATAATCAGGTGGTCCCTGGTTCGAGCCCAGGTGGGACCACGAAGAACATCTTTTAAGCCTCATAAACACTACGTTTATGAGGCTTTTTATTTTTAGGGGATTAATAATTCTTTTAACTTTTGATCTTCAACCGAATTATTCAATTAATTTAGTAATAAGTCTAGATTTAAAATCAGCGTGTTGTATTTACTTAATAAAACATGGAATTTAAAACAAAATCAATAAGGCCATTTATTGGAGCCAAAAATTTCAAAATTTCAAGGCAGTTTTATGATGACTTTGGTTTTGAAGAAGTTATACTAGAAACAAAAATGTCTTTGTTCAAAGCAGGAAGTTTTGGATTCTATTTACAAGATTACTACGCCAAAGATTGGATTGACAATTCAATGATTTTTTTAGAGGTTGAAAATTTAGAATCACACCTTCTGAATATCAAAAATTTAGAATTGATAAAAAGTATGAAAGCGTTCGGGTAAGTGAAATAAAAAAGAACGTGTGGGGAAATGAGTTTTTCATTCACGATCCATCTGGGATAT
>JBALXG010000543.1:0-2226 GCA_036961055.1 Leeuwenhoekiella sp.
CCTAAAATGTTGTACTCTAAAGAAATGGGAAAAGGCTGATCTATTTTTAATGTTGAAGGAGGTTGACATTGATATTGAACGCCGCTATCTCTAAAACCCCACTCAGGAGCTCCGGGCGCTGTTTCACCCACAAATCTGTATTCTACTTTTAAACGGTAATTAGTGAATTTTTCATTATAATATAAAGCTCCAAATCTTTCGTCAAAATTATTTTCATAACCTGCATAACGCACACTTAAAATACTATCTGAAACTCTAAAAGTATTTCCAAAATTTTCACCTAAAGGATGACCTACTATTTTCATGGTCCAGCCTTCTAAATCTTTTCCATTAAATAAAGTTTCCCATTTATCTGCTTCCGGTTTTTGCTCGGTTATAGCCGATTTTTCATCTGTTTTGGTTGATTTTTCTTCTTTACAGGAAATTATTAAAAAGCTGCACAGAAATAATGAAAAAAGTAAACGTGGCATATAAAAGGTTTGAATTAAATAGATTATTTAAATATATAGAAATAAGCTATAATGGGGAAGTATATTTTTTAATTAATCCAAGTCATTTTTAGCCTAATTTTAGCGATTTTTGATATATTTAACCAGATTTTAAGGAATACTATATCCCAAAACATGGACTTGAATGGTTTTAGGATTTTGATTATACTTAAAAGTCACCCAGCCTGTTGCAGATGATTTTCCCGGAAGATAATCAAAATCAAGATTTGCTTTTTCTTCAGTTTTGGCAGAACCCGCAATTATTTCAATTCGTAAATTTTCGGCTGTTTCTGCTCCGTTGTTTGTGGCTTTTACAGGCAAGGCTGTATAACCCGATTTGTTTTCCATTCTACCATAAGTCACGACTATGTCTGGGGAAGTTTGTTCTTCAAAAATCATTTCATAAACTAAAAACCCCAGAGTAAAAAGAACTAGTATTCCTGATATAAAAAGCACAACCCACTCTAACCAGTTTTTTTTATTTTCTGTTTTCATATTTTAGGACTGAATAAGTAGTCTTCCTGCCGAGGCTCCAAGCGCTGCGGGAAAGCCCAGCACAATTGCTTCTGCTATTATACCATGTAAAGACAAATTATTGTATCTGCCAAAAAACCAAAGCATAAAGGCAGACGAAGAAAGCGCAACGGCGTACATAATTAGCGTGCCTGCCAAAGCATCTGTTTTATTTTCTGGCTTTTTGACCCATTGATCTGAGCCTTTAAAATTGCTGTAGTATAAAACCATGCCGCCAATGAGTATTGAAACAAAAGCGATAAGTAAAAGTTTATAATTTTCAACTTCAAGAGCGATAACAATAACTTCTTCGGTAGGAGCTACATTAGAAGCGATAAGCACAGCACCACATAGCGCGATACCTAACTCTCTTTGTAAATGAGGCTCTCGCTTTTCTACTTCTTCATCATCATTTTCAGAGCTGCCCAGCTGTCTCTTACCTACCGAAATACCTATGGCAACTGTAACAGCTTCAACAACCATTTTTCCGCTTATTTCACTTAAAGACATATCTGGTGTAATGCGACCGGAAATCCATAAAACAAAAGCGGTTAATAGCAGACCCATTCCCATTTCTTCAATACTTTCTATAATACCTTCGGCTAAAGTGTGTGATTGACGCAAACCTACAAAGTGATTGTAGGCTAGTAACAATAAAATACCTGCAAAAAAATAAATTATCAATCTTAAAGGGCTGGCGATAAAACCTGCTGACCATAACTCCATCGTATAAAGCATGGGTAAGCTAAAAAGTAAGCCGCCGGTTATGCCGCGCGCGTATTCTTTGAGAGATTCATTTACAGAAAGTGTTGAGTTTGCCATGAGAGCCTAAATATTGAGAATTTGGCCTCATTAAAGATAACTATAATTAGAAGAATTGTATGCTTTCATAATAATTACAATACTAAAAAAACCTTTGTAATTTTATTGCTTTTGAACGTATAATAACCGGGGTAAATTAATTTAAAAATTAATGCGAAACCTTTTGGCTAGCGCTTTAACTATAATTGAATGAGGGATAAAATTACCAGCAGTGGCTAAAACCCTGTTTTGGAGTCCACAAATCACCCTTATTTTCCCATTTTTTATACCTTTTAAGGCGATTTTTACAACTTCTTCCGGGGATTGCGCATTGTTTGCACCTATGACGTTTTTCTTATCTGTTCCCATTTGTGCAGCTTCAAAGAAATTAGTTTCTGTTGCGCCGGGGCATAAAACCAAAATT
>JBALXG010000544.1:0-2226 GCA_036961055.1 Leeuwenhoekiella sp.
TTGTTTTCTGTGCCAAAAAAAAGCAATATTTATCAATACCCGAAGAATAACGGTTTATTTTTTTAATAAATTAGAAAGAGGTAAAATATTTAGCTGGATAAGCTAAAATGAATATTTAAAATAAAAACTTATAGTTTAAACAATAATTGAGTTGTTAAAGAAAGTATATTGTTGCCATCACTTTGCCTTTCTCTAAAGAATAGAATATAATGGGGGAAAAACGCACGTTTTATAAATATATATAAGCGCTAGGATATCTGTTCTTGCGGTACAGATTTTTGATCTCCATATTCTTTTTTATAAATTTTAACAATCAGTAGAAATAGACTGATGACCAGAGGGCCAAAAATTAATCCTATAAATCCGAAAAGAGGGACCCCTACAATAACGCCAATTAAAGTTACAAGCGGGTGAACATTAGCTAGACGTTCAAGAACATAAAGTCTGATGATATTGTCTGTAGAGCCTACCACTACTAGGCCATATATTGCTACACCTATTGCCTGACCTGTATCACCAGAAGAAATTAATAAAATTACTACAGGAACAATACCTATCAAAGTTCCGATAAAAGGAATCATAGATCCTATTGCCGTAATTACAAACCAAAAAAATGGATCTGGAACACCAAAAATTAAAAAGCCTATAAGTGCCACAATACCCTGAGCCAGGGCCACAAGAGGAATACCTAATGCGTTAGATTTTACCATGGCACTGCTTTCTTTACCAATGGTTTTAATGTTATTAGAATCTAATGGAATATAATCGTATAACGAATTTTGTAATTCTTTACGACTAACAAGCATATAGTAAAGAATAAAATACATTATACCTATCGCTATAAAAGCAGTAAAGGTGCCTCCTGCTAAAGATTGAAGGTGGGTAGAAACCCATTCTGTTATAGCGTTTGTGTCGATAGAGTCGCTTACTTTGTAACCTAATTGTGATTCCCATTGTGCAACATGCCCTTTTACAGCATCAACTACTTTAGCTGAATTTGAAACTGCTTGTCCTATTTTATTTGTTAGCATTAAAACTATTAACCCTACAGGAACTAAGATGGCAAGAAATGAAAAAACCATTAATGTTGCAGCAGCCAGACCCTTATTCCAACCTCGTCTTATTAATCCCGCCATCCATTTTCTCAAAAGCACATGAAGCGTTATTGCTCCCAGTACTCCTGAGAGATAAGGAATCATTTCTAAAAAAATAAGAACTAATAAAAATAATATAAGGAGGATTACAAACAACTGCCTTACCAGTTCTGGTTTTAGTTTTGACATAATTATTTAGCAAAAAGTTGACTCATATCTTTAAAGCTTTTAAATTCTAAAGCATTACCACAAGGATCATAAAAAAACATGGTTGCTTGTTCTCCTACCTGACCTTCAAAGCGTATGTATGGTTCTATAATAAATTTAATATTCTTTTCTATTAAGTCTTTTGAAAAATCCTGAAATTGATCCCATTGCAAAACCACGCCAAAATGGGGTACTGGTACCGCTTTACCATCTACCTCATTATGATGAGCAGATTGTTGATCTGTTTTAGGTTTGTAATGTATCACTAACTGATGACCAAAAAAATTGAAGTCTACCCAGTGCTCACTACTTCTTCCTTCAACCAGACCTAATGTGTCTCTATAAAAAATTCTGGCTCGTTCAAGATTATCTACAGGAATGGCAAGGTGAAAAGGAGAAAGCATGGATTTTTTTGATTGGTTAGTTGAAGTAAATATAATTATTAATTAGCGCAAGAATATCTCTCAGTAAAGCAAATATTAATTATTGCGAAGAGCTTCAATGAGTTCTTTTTTAGTCATTTTTGAGCGCCCCTCTATGCCCACTTTTTTAGCTTGCTCATAAATATCATCTTTTGTTCTGTCTTCGTAAGCTTCGGCATTGCCTCCTTTTTTGCCTGCATCAGGAGTATTTGCAATGCGTGCTGCTTTTTCCTTACTGTAACCTTTATCAACTAAGGCATCGTATTGTTCTACATTTTTAATACGTGGGTTATCCTTTGGCATGATCTCAATATTTTGGTTAGATAATATTGTTTTTAATGATTTAAATTTAGTTACAATTTTGCTTTCCTATATAAAGCTTAACAAGGGTTTAGGATTATCTACGGCAATTTAAAATCAATCTCTGAGGTGCCTTCTTTTTTTTGCAGGAAACACAGCAGGAGAGTTATTTGAAGATTCTGCGGCAGGATTATAAGTACCAG
>JBALXG010000545.1:0-2215 GCA_036961055.1 Leeuwenhoekiella sp.
GGTAGATGTAGGTGTTGCGCACCATAAACTCCTTTAAAATATCATTTTGTATTGTGCCTGAAAGTTGCTCCGGCTTAACGCCTTGTTCTTCCCCAGCCACGATGTAAAAAGCGAGAATGGGAAGCACAGCGCCATTCATGGTCATGGAAACCGACATTTTATCAAGTGGAATTTTATCAAAAAGGATTTTAATGTCCTCCACGCTATCGATTGCGACTCCCGCGTTGCCCACGTCGCCTTCTACGCGTTCATGATCGCTGTCATAACCGCGATGTGTAGCAAGATCAAAAGCTACCGAAAGTCCTTTTTGCCCTGCTTCCAGATTTCTTCTGTAAAAGGCATTGCTTTCCTGAGCGGTAGAAAAACCAGCATATTGACGTATTGTCCACGGTTTACGCACATACATCGTGCTGTACGGTCCACGTAAGAATGGTGGCATTCCGGCAACAAAATCAAGATGTTCTAAATCTGCTGAATTTTCAGATAAATCAGACCGATTTTCAATAGTTTCAGCCTGGTTTTTAGTGTTTTTTGGCCAATTTTTTAACTTAAGACGCTGCAGGTTTTTTCGCATGAAAAATGGAATTTATATTTCAAATTACGATTTACAGCTGTAAATCGGTCAAACTACCACACTATACCAAAAAAAATTATTTCTTTTCCTTAAGATCTGCTTCAGTCAAATCATAAATTCTGGCATAATAAGAATCAAGAGCAATGTATAATGAGAGATATTTATCAGTTTCTACATCATTTATAATCTTCCTCACTCTAGATTCTAAAAGCTCAGGACTAAGCGCATCAACAGATTTTAATGCGTTTATCGTAGTGCTTAAATCTTTGCTTTTAAAATTATTTATAAGACATGCAACAAAAGGATGATCATAATTGAGTCGGCTTTTTGACCCTTCAGCATTCCACAACCCATCAACTTTTTTAAGCTCATTCATAACTTCCAGCGAGTGCTTTGAAACAATCTCTTTATATGGAGCCTTACCGTTCATACCGTAATACGTATATTTTCTATAAGAATCTGTAGCTCCCATATTAGAATATTTTTCTTCGATATCTGCCTGAAAGGAATATAGGGTCTCTTTTATTAAGCTGGTATCAATTTGATTACAATATAACTCAAGCTCTTGATCTGCATATAAATAGGTTAATTTTTCTTCCTTTTTACATGAAGTCATTAAAAAGGTGCAAACCGTAAAAAGTAAAAAATTCTGGGTGAAATTTTATTCATTATTCAGTCGTTTTTTTTCTTGATTTTCGGCTAATCTCTTGCTAATTATAGGTTCGATAAGTGTTTTGCGCGCGTTTTTTTTTATAAAAGGATACAACTCAATATCGTCTTTCATGCGATCATCAGGATTAGGATGCTTGTTTATGCCGAGCAGAATTTTATTTCCGCTATCAAATGCGTCTTGTTCCTTTTGAGCACTTTCTTTGATTTTTCGCTGAATATTACCATATTTCAAAAGCTTTAGAAATCCACCTTCAGCTTCTATTTGTTTAAAAAGAGTCAGTGCTTTTTCGGCTAATTGATCAGTAAGACTTTCTATATAATAACTTCCTTCAGCCGGATTATTTTGAGCCTCAAAGTAGCTTTCTTCCTTTAAAATAAGCAATTGGTTTCTGGAAATACGTTGGCCAAATTCATTTGTTTTATGATACAAAACATCATAAGGCAGATTTAAAACCGTGTTTGCTCCGCCCAAAATCGCGCTCATACATTCTGTCGTCGTGCGCAGCAGATTTGTGTTATAATCGTAAATTACTTTGTTGCGTAAACTGGGAATAGCAGTTAATGTAATAGTTACTTTCAAATCATATTCTGAAGCCAGAGTATTAAAAAGCAAACGGAAAGCACGCAATTTTGCGATCTCAAAAAAATAATTCGAACCAACTGAAAATTTAAAGTTTATTATCTGATTACTAATCGATTCTGAATATTTTGTAAAGTATTCATTTAAGTGCGCTAATGAATACGCCAATTGCTGAATCATAGTTGCTCCCGCATTTTGATAAATCGTAGCATTGATGGAAATCACATTTTCAGAATACAGAAATAAGCGCTGCATAATTTCCAGATCTTCATTCATATTGTGAAACCAGTTTCCCGTTTCAGCTAGATTTCCTATAATATCTACACCAAAATTGACCGAAAAGCCCCGATTTTTAGCACTTTTAGCTAGGTTTTTAAGGAAGTCTTTTT
>JBALXG010000546.1:0-2213 GCA_036961055.1 Leeuwenhoekiella sp.
GTAGGTATACGAGTGCCAGATAATAATATAGCCAGAGCCATCGTGAGAGAATTAGGTAATCCTATAATTTCTACATCTATCTATGATGAAGATGAGGTTATAGAATATACTACAGACCCAGAATTAATACTTGAGAAATGGGAAAATCTTGTAGACGCAGTTATTGACGGTGGTTATGGCGATAATATTCCATCTACGGTTATAGACCTCACTTCTGGAGAACCCATTTTAATAAGGGAAGGTAAAGGTTCTCTTACTTTATAAAACCAGTAATAAACCACTAACGTTAAACTCTTTACAAATAACATTTTCTTAGAGTATACTTAGGCGCTTTAACTTGTATCTTTTGTTAATTAAAAATTTAATAAAATTATGAGTTATATAAAAACAACTTCGAGCGAAAAAGGAAAATCTATAAATTTATGTTATGAGGATTATGGTGAAGGTCAACCTGTGATTTTAATACATGGATGGCCATTAAGCAAGAGCATGTGGGAATATCAAATAGAACCTATTGTTACTGCTGGCTTTAGAGTAATTGCGTATGATCGTCGTGGTTTTGGTGATTCAGATAAACCATGGTCTGGTTATGACTATGATACATTGGCAAAAGATCTCAATGATCTCATCACAGAATTAAATCTGAATGATGCCATAATTGTAGGATTCTCAATGGGTGGTGGTGAAGTCTCGCGTTATATAGGAAATTACGGAACGTCAAAAATCGCCAAAGCAGTTTTATTATCATCTGTGGCAGCTTTTATGCTTAAAACACCAGATAATCCTGAAGGCGTGCCGAAAGATGTTTTTGATGGATTTAAGAAAAATCTGCGCGCAGATCGTTTAAACTTTTTAGATGGATTTGGAGAAAAGTTTGTAAACTTTGACGACAATAAAGATAAAATAAGTAAAGAGCAGGTGCATTATAACTGGACGATTGCTGCAAATGCATCACCTAAAGCAACTATTGATTGTGTTGATTCTTTTGGTACAACAGACTTTAGAAAAGATCTTGAAAAATTTGATGTGCCTACATTGATTATTCATGGTGATGCAGACCAAATTGTGCCTATAGAGCCGTCTGCAAAAAGCGCTGCAAAAATAATAAAGAACACTACTTTTGAGATAATAAAAGACGCTCCACACGGTCTTGTATTTACTCATACTCAGGAAGTCAATAGAATTATTCTTGATTTTTTAAAGTCTTAAATAGATTTTAATCCCTAAAGCGTTTAATTCCCTCAGGTTTGCTTCGGAAGAAATAAACGTCTTGCGACCTTGATCTCAGGTTATAAATTTTAAGACATAAAAAAACCGGTCAATTGACCGGTTTTAATTTTATATAAATGTGTTGACTTATTTGCCTGGTTCTTTTGGCATACCGTCTTCAATCATTTTATAGAATTGATCAAGTTTAGGAAGTACAACTATACGAGTTCTACGGTTACGAGCACGTCCTTCTGCAGTATCATTACTTGCAACAGGTACATAATAACTTCTACCGGCAGCTACCATACGTTCTGGTGGTACACCAAAATCATTTTGTAGTGTGCGTACAACAGAAGTAGCACGTTTTACACTTAAATCCCAGTTATCTTCAATTACAGAGGTGCTTATAGATTTATCATCTGTATGCCCTTCTACCATAAATTCGATATCTGGCTGATTTTTAACAACAGTTGCTACTTTACCTAATACTTCTTTAGCACGGTTAGTAATATCCCAACGACCACTGTTGAATAATAATTTATCAGATATTGATACGTAAACAACACCTTTTTCAACATTTACCTGAATATCTTCATCATTTAAATTACCTAGAGCGCCTTTTAGGCTGGTAACAAGAGCAAGAGTTACAGAATCCTTTTTGTTTAAAGCATCGCGGAAGGTCTTGATCTGAAGATCTTTCTCACGCATAGACTCTAAAGAACGTTCAAGGTTTTCTGCACCTTTTGTAGATAATGTAGTCAAGTTACCTTGAGTATCTATAAGATCTCGGTTTGTCTGTCTTAAATCTGCAATTTGTTCACGTAGTGATTTTGTCTCACTATCTTTTGAATCAAGGCAAGCATTAAGCTTAACTGTTGCAGAGTTTAACATGTCCTGTGTTTCCATTTGTTTGGCTTCTAGCGCAGCATATTTTTTCTGCGATACACAAGAGGAAAGTAAGATCAGCGCTGAGGCCGAAATCATCATTAATTTTCTCATAATTT
>JBALXG010000547.1:0-2213 GCA_036961055.1 Leeuwenhoekiella sp.
CTAACATCCACATCAATCTTATTCTTTATAAAAATGTCATTAAAGGCCATTGCTGAATTTTTATCAAAATCCCATATAGTATGATCAAGATCAAAAAAAACGTGCTTTATATTATTAATTTTACTCATGTACTAAATGTCTAAAGAATTGTTTCCATTGCCCTTCATCATCTCCCTTACCTGTAAAGGACTTATTTTTAAAACTGAAAATAAAATGACCTTCTAAATTTTTTACCAGATCCTGCATTCTCAAAAATGTATCAAGTGCTTTGTTTAATTGTTGTTCTGGCATGTGATGTGACTCAAAAACTCCAGACTGCGCACAAACAGGATGTATTAAAAGTGGGGTTGCGGTCTCATAATCTAAATCATAAAAAAGAAACGGTGTACACGTGCCAGCCCGAAACCCTAAGGTATCAGGATATCCCATAGAATAATCATTTTCTGCTTCCTCCTGTACCATTTCTCTATATAGGTCTGGTAGACTTATCATATGATTTGTACAGCGAACCGCATTTAGCGGTTTATTGGTAATACCTTCTATACGCCGCTTTTCAATTTTCATCTGTTTAGGATTTCCTAAAGCCTCTTTAGAAAATAGTAAACCTATTTGAGCATAATCTCCTACCATTTTTATTAACTCTCTAAACTTATTCTTGTTATACCTTATATTTCTGGTATATGTTGAATAATCTCCCACCTGAAAAAAAAATATAAAACGATGAGTTGCTTTTTTTTGAACATTAATAAGCCAACTGAACGTATCATAAGGATCTTTACGTAAGCCCAGCTTAACACGCAATCTACCCCAGATACGACTAAAATGAAGCTTTGCCAAATCTTGTACAATGCCTCCCATTTCTCGCATAATCCCTATCTGGTAATAATCGTAAGCCTGCTCTACATCAATAAGCGCCTGCATGGTATAATGCTTTCCTTTGGGCCATTCATATTTAGGAAACTTTTCTATAATAACCTCCTTAAAATAAGAAGCCCAGATATCTATAACAGGCTGTTCTAAAAAATTTTCCTGATATCCTAAACTTTCAGCTGCGGGAAAACGACCTTCATGGTCTTTTACATGAGGTAAAAACTCTTCATATCTGCTTAGTAAAACAAAAGCTGCTGCAAAAATATCGTAAGGAAGCATACTTTTGGGTCCTGTCGTAAAAAAACATTTGGTGGTTTTCCAGTCCTGCACATTAATTTCCATATCGCTTATGCCTTGCTCAAAAAGCACTTCCTGACTTTTTATATGTAGTTCTGAACCTAACGGTTTAGTAGAATACGATAATTTTAAACTGTCATGTACGATAAATTCATCAACTGTGGTTGTAAAACGTACAGGGATCATAAGTACACGTGTACAAATATGCTTAAAAGAATAAATAAGCCTGGGCGTAATCTTATGAGTGTAAACTAAAAGCATGATAGGCTATTTATGACGTAGAACTAATTCTTAAATTTAAAGTAAACCGTCGTCAGCGAAGCTAAAATATGACTTTTCGGTTACAATGAGATGATCAAGTACTTTTATATCCAGACTCTCTGAAGCCAGTTTTAATTTTCTGGTGAGTGCTTTGTCTGCCTCACTGGGTTTAAGGGTTCCTGAAGGATGATTATGCGCGAGTATCAATGAGGTCGCTCCTAATTCTAAAGCTCTTTTAAGCACTAATCTTACGTCAACCAATGTGCCTGTGATGCCGCCTTTGCTAAGTTGATTTTTCTGAATGACCTTATTAGAGTTGTTTAAATAAATAATCCAGAATTCCTCGTGTGGTAACTCGCCAAGTATAGGTTGTAGCAATTCAAAAACGCTTTTGCTACCATTAATTTTTGTGCGCTTTAACGCTTCTTCTGTGCGTCGCCTGCGTCCTATCTCAAGAGCAGCTGCAATAGTTACTGCTTTGGCTTCGCCTATTCCTTTAAATTTCATGAGTTGAGTAATTTCTAATTTACCCAGCTCGTTAAGATTATTTTGTGTGGAAGATAATATACGCTGACCAAGGCTTACAGCACTTTCATTACGACTTCCGCTTCCTATAAGGATAGCGATTAATTCTGCATTGCTTAGAGCGGTTCTACCTTTTTGTAAAAGTTTTTCCCGCGGCCTGTCATCAAGAGACCAATTTTTTATAGAAAGAGATTCTGAAGATTCTGACATAGTAGCGCTTTAGCTAAAAATATAAAATGTTAAGCTAATAGAACCAAGGC
>JBALXG010000548.1:0-2194 GCA_036961055.1 Leeuwenhoekiella sp.
GGTACATTGTCTATACGCACATCACTGCGTCCATGCCATACAAGTGCTTTCATAAAATCAGTTTGATTTGTTATTGGATTTTTTCAGAAGAAAATTAACTATAACTTATTCTTAATAATTATAATGAATTGGTAATTCACAAATATTTAAGGTTTTACAAGTTTTAAAAATTGAATAGAACCCGGCTATTTTTATTCGGCGATAATTATTAATATTTAGAATTTTGGTTTTACTCTTTAGTTCCTATTAATAATTTTTTGCATGTCAAGTAGAAATTTTAAGACTTCAACTATTGAATTTCATTTAAAAAGCGCCGATTTTGAGGCATAAAATGGCATTTTTAATATCAAAATGGAAGGTTTTAAGTGTACACAAAGTTTAAAAAGCTTCATATTCATTTAAAAAACAATCATAGCAGTCGCTGGTAAGAACTAAATTATTACCCTTAAATCTATTAGTTCATTGGGACCATTTTCCTTAATTGTCATTCTGCGTTCTTCAAGAAATAATACTGATTGTCATACGTCAACGCGATCACTTGATTTGAAAAACGAGTTCGCCGTTGAAATAGTTTTTTATAGAATCTGCAGTGATTTCTAATATCTCTCATCGCCGGTTGAAGCGGGAGTTTCGGTAATTCCTTCAATGCCACCAGACGGCAACTTTCCATCTCCAGTTGCTAACTATATTTGTGTTTGAAATGTTATCTTCTTTAGAACAGCTAAAGGTCACAGCGCATAAAAAGATTGACAGAATAACTTCTTTAAAATGATTGATTTTCATATTTCATTAAATATGTAATAAGATGTAAACTATTAAAAAGGTTACGTCTAAGGTTTGATAATAATAAAGTAGCTATTAAGCTAAATAGTAGTCCGTACTCATGCTCCATTAATTTAGATTTACAGGCTGCCACTTAAAAATCAAATTGAGGATAGAATTATCAGGTTTAATTTAATTAGAAACACTTTAATCTGAAATTTTCTGTTTGAAGGGAAATTTTTTTGATAACAGGTACAGTAAATATATTTGCTTAATTATTTGTTTTTCAATAAATTAATTAAATGAAGCTTAGTCTGAATTATGTATTATTTTTGCCAGCCCTATGTAAAAAACAAATTAAGATTGTATTTTACCCCGCTTTATTAAAAAGAATTAAAATTGACTGGAGATTTTCAGATCGTTTGTAATTGCAAAGAGTTTGAATTTTTGAAAGAATTTAATTAAAATTAGAAAATATCCCCAGAATGAATCCAAAATTATGCAGTGTCATAACCGGAACAGGAATTTATGTACCAGAAAGAACCATTAAAAATGAAGACTTTCTGAATCATGAGTTTTACGAATCAAGCGGAAAGCCATTACAGAAATGTAATACTGAAGTAATTAATAAATTTCTGGAGATTACCACTATTGCAGAACGCCGTTATGCCGAAGATAAACACGTTACTTCAGATCTGGCTTATTTTGCAGCTAAGGAGGCTATTCTGGACGCAGGTATTGATCCGGAAACTTTAGATTATATAATAGTCGCCCATAACTTTGGGGATGTAAAGCATGGCAGCAACCGTACAGATATGGTGCCTACGCTTGCTGCAAGGGTAAAGTACAAGCTTAAAATTAAGAATCCTGATACTGTAGCTTATGACCTTCCGTTTGGTTGTCCGGGTTGGGTTCAGGCAGCAATTCAGTCAGATTATTTTATCAAATCTGGCGATGCCAAAAAGATTCTTATTATAGGAGCAGAAACTTTATCTAGAGTTATTGATCCGCACGATCGCGATAGTCTTATCTATGCAGACGGGGCTGGAGCTACAATACTTGAAGCCAGAGAGACTACAGAACCTCTGGGCATTTTAAGCCATAAAACCAGGTCAGACACCTATGTTTATTCTAAGATGCTTACAATGGGAGAGTCTTATAATGGAGATCCTTCATTTAAAGATGATTTATTTTTAAAAATGAATGGGAGACGTCTTTATCAATATGCATTAGAAACCGTACCTATATCAATTAAGGCCTGTCTTGAAAAAAGTAAGGTTGATATTAAAGATGTAAGTAAAATACTAATTCATCAGGCAAATGGTAAGATGGATGATGCTATTGTAGAAAGATTATATAAGTTATATAATATTGATGATGTACCTCAGGATGTTATGCCTATGATTATATCATGGTTGGGTAATTCTTCAGT
>JBALXG010000549.1:0-2194 GCA_036961055.1 Leeuwenhoekiella sp.
ATTGCAAATCACATGAAAAAAAGTTTTCTTAACTGGAATAAAGATACCGTTGATGATGACGTTATTTTTAAACATCTTTTTGAGCTTAGCAATGGCGGAATAAATCTTGCCAAAAAAGATGAAGATTTGCGCGATACACACCAGTTGTTGCGTCCTAAAAAAATGAGCAAATCAAATTCTAGCCCGAGAAAGAAAACTAATCGCCCTAAAAAGCGTTACTAAAAAAAGTAGCTTACCACATTATCATTTATGGGAACATTTCAAATAGAGGGCGGACACCAGCTTAAAGGTTCCATCCAGCCACAAGGTGCAAAAAATGAAGCTCTTCAAATTTTATGCGCTGTATTACTCACCCCAGAAAGGGTTACCATTAATAACATTCCAGACATCGTAGATGTAAACAAACTTATTACCATTTTAGGTAATCTGGGCGTTAAAATTCAGAAGCTGGGTAAAGGCAAATACAGTTTTAAAAGCGATGCTCTTAATCTGGATTATCTGGAGAGTCAGCAGTTTAAAAATGAAGGAAGCGGTTTACGTGGTTCTATAATGATAGTGGGGCCTTTGCTTGCCCGTTTTGGTAAAGGATATATTCCACGTCCCGGTGGTGATAAAATAGGAAGACGCAGACTTGATACCCATTTTGAAGGAATGATCAAACTGGGAGCAAAATTTAGATATAATAAAGAAGAGCGCTTTTATGGTGTAGAAGCGCCTAAAGGTTTAACAGGAACGTATATGCTTCTTGATGAAGCTTCAGTTACCGGTACGGCAAATATTGTGATGGCTGCGGTCATGGCAAAAGGGGAGACTGTTATTTATAATGCCGCCTGTGAACCTTATCTTCAGCAGCTTTGCAAAATGCTTAATAGAATGGGCGCACAAATAAGCGGTGTTGGTTCTAATATGTTGACTATTCAAGGTGTAGAAAAACTAGGTGGTTGTGAGCATACCGTTTTACCAGATATGATCGAGATAGGATCATGGATAGGACTTGCAGCTATGACAAAAAGTGATATTACCATTAAAAATGTAAGCTGGGATGACCTTGGTATTATACCCAATACCTTTAGAAAACTAGGGATTACAGTTGAAAGAAAAGGTGATGACATTCACATTCCTGCTCATACTAAAGGTTATGAAATAGAAAAATTTATTGATGGTTCTTTTATGACCATTAGCGATGCGCCATGGCCGGGCTTTACTCCAGATTTATTGAGTATAATTCTCGTTATTGCTACTCAGGCAAAAGGGGAAGTTCTGGTACATCAAAAAATGTTTGAAAGCAGACTTTTCTTTGTTGATAAGCTTATAGATATGGGCGCGAAGATTATTCTTTGCGATCCGCACCGTGCTACCGTAATAGGACATGATTTTAAATCTACGCTTAAGGCGACTAATATGTCATCTCCAGATATACGCGCGGGAATTTCTCTGCTTATAGCAGCATTAAGCGCAAAAGGAACCTCTACCATTCATAATATTGAACAAATAGACAGAGGTTATGAAAACATTGATGAACGCCTGCGAGCTATAGGCGCAAAAATTATAAGGACCGCTTAATTACAACAGTTTTTCAGCGATTTCTTCCCATGTATTAACACGTTCTAAACCTTGCGTATTAGCATTGTGTGGAGAGCTAAATTGTAACCCACGGCCGTCAAAAGTTTCTAAATTATAAGATCTGTCGTCTATAAGTACATCTCCTTTTAAAATATGCTTATGACCGCATAAAATTCGGTTTTCCCACTTAATAAACGGGAAATGCTCATCAAGCCAGTCTGCTTTTTCTTCCAGACTGTTTTTAAACTGCATCGCTGCAGAAGCTATATAAACTTCATGATTTTTTGCAAGATCTGCAAGCACTTGTTGACTGCCCGGCATAACCTTTAAATCTCTGAAGAAACCTCTTAATGAAGCATGGCTGCGCACATAAGGTTGGCAATCTTCTGGCACACACTGCCATACTTCTTTACCCATGCACTCTTCAATAGTTAGATTTGCGTTGTATTTTTTATTGTATAAATCAATGTGAGCACCGTAGGTATCTGCAATTACCTCGTCCATGTCTACGAAAATCGTCATATTTTATTATTTTAAAAGCCGGGAATTTAAGCAGTTTTATTCAGCATAAGGTTAATTAATTTACAAAATCTTCATTTCTGCTGTATTCTTTTGATGCTACATAAATTTT
>JBALXG010000054.1:0-593 GCA_036961055.1 Leeuwenhoekiella sp.
CAACAATTTTTGATTACGTGAATTTGCAAGATCATGCAGGATAGAAATTAATTCAAGAAAATAATCAATACTGTCTATTTTTGATAATGTAAGTATGCGCGGCATAACTTCCTGAGTAATTTTTCGGGAAAAATGAATACCATGATTAGACCTGTTAAACATATCTTTAATAGGCTTAAATATTCTACGCGATAACATTTTATCGTCAAAAAGATCTTTGTGAAACTGTATTGTGATCTCGTGAATTTTGTCCTCTTCACAGTGATAAAGCTCCCAGCCATGTATTAAATTAGGACCTACAAGAACAAGTTCTATTTCACTTATCTCCTCCATACTGTCTCCCACTATGCGCCTAACTCCTTTACCATTGTGTATAAAATTAAGTTCATATTCTGGATGAAAATGAATAGGGAAATCAAAATCTGCTTTTATACGGTCAAAAACGAGAAAACTATCCTCAGGAGCTAGTTGCGTTATTTCTCTATGAACATTCTTCAACATTATATTCTCATCCATAATAAGTAAGTAAAAATGATACCAATAATTGATAAAATCAGATTAACGTTCTATTAACACTACGTTTAAATTTGAAT
>JBALXG010000054.1:603-10644 GCA_036961055.1 Leeuwenhoekiella sp.
ATAGCAAATAGTTTGTTTTTTCAAAAATAGGATTTTACATATGAAAATAATAATCCGCTTAACATATTTTGTCAGTTCGTTAATACTATTTTGTTCCTGTAGCGGTACAAGATACCTTAATATTAAAAACGTAACGTTAGCCGATGAGCTCGCAACCCCAGAAACAAAATTACTTTTTAAAGAAGTTGAAGCCATAGGAAAAAAGGGAATTGCCATTGGTCATCAGGATGCTACAGCGTATGGATTAGGCTGGAAAGCATCAGCAGAGAACCCATATCGCAATGATCTACATGACATAACCGGTAAATATCCTGCAGTTAACGGCTGGGAATTAGGTCACATTGAATTAGCAAATAATATCAATCTCGATACAGTTTCCTTCAGTTTAATGCGCGACCATATTATAAAAAGCTACGCTTTAGGCGCAATAAACACTTTGAGCTGGCATCTTGATAATCCAGAAAGTGGGGGCTCTTCATGGGATGTAACGCCAGCAGCGGCTTCTATATTAAAAGGTGGCGCTAACAGACAGAAATATGAAATATGGGTAAACCGGCTCGCAGATTTCTTAAAATCCTTAAAAACAGCTGATGGTAAAGACGTACCTGTTGTCTTTCGCCCTTATCATGAAATGAACGGTTCCTGGTTTTGGTGGGGAGCAAATAATTGCACCGTAGATGAGTATAAGCAGCTATTTAGAGACATTGTAATTATGTTAAAAGAAAAAGGCGTTCATAATGTTTTATACGCATATGCTCCTAATACACTTAATAATGCTGCTGAATATGAGCATTTTTATCCAGGAGATGATTACGTAGATATTATGGGGGTAGATATTTATAATCACAGCGGTGATGACGCTTTTATTACTACTTTACAAGCTAATTTAAAAGTGGTAAAAGATTTTGCTATGGCCCGTAAAAAACCTTTTGCGTTAACCGAAACAGGAAATGTAAAACCGGGTTACGACAAGTGGTTTACTGAAGTCTTGTATAAAGGAATAGAAAATTCTGGAATTTCATGGGTTTTATTTTGGCGAAATGCCAGAAAATCACACTATTTTGCCACATTTCCTACAGAACCGGCGGCAGAAGATTTTAAAGAATTAGGCTCTCAAAGAGATATTTTATTTCTTGAAGACTTGCAAAAATTAAATTTCAAAATTAAAAAATAACTAAAAGTAGATATGCTACAACCTCTGGATATTGCAATCATCCTTCTTTATTTGATTGGCACAATTGTAATTGGTCTTATAGTAAGTAAAAAAGCACAAAGCAGCAAGGAGGATTATCTTCTGGGCGGAAAAACCCTGCCCTGGTACATGCTTGGCCTTTCTAATGCTTCAGGAATGTTTGACATTTCTGGCACGATGTGGTTGGTGACATTAACCTTTATATACGGTTTTAAAAGCATCTGGATTCCCTGGCTTTGGCCTGTATTTAACCAGGTGTTTTTAATGGTATATCTTTCAGCGTGGTTACGAAGATCTAATGTTATGACGGGAGCAGAATGGATTTTATTCCGTTTTGACAGTGGTAAAGGTGGCAGAAGATCACATACTATAATTGTTGTATTTGCCATTTTAAGTTGCCTTGGCTTTCTGGCTTATGGCTTTATAGGTTTAGGAAAATTTGTTGAGATTTTTATTCCATGGGAAATTGTAAGTAACTATATCCCTTTTGATATTCCTGCTGCATATATCCCACATTTTTACGGCGTTATTTTCACTCTTTTTGCCGTTTTTTACTCGATTATAGGAGGTATGTCTGGTATTGTGTGGACAGATGTTCTGCAATACAGTATAATGACAGTTTCATCAATTGCGATCGCCGTCATTGCATGGCTGGCTATGGGCGAAAATACATTAAATGTTCCTGAAGGCTGGATGGATCCGTTTTTTGGGTGGAAGCTTGACATTGACTGGACAGGCGTTATAGATGAGGTCAATACCAAGGTAGCTTCAGATGGTTACTCTTTGTTCACTATATTCTTTATGTTGATGGTTTTTAAAGGTATTTTGTCAAGTATTGCAGGTCCTGCGCCTAATTATGACATGCAAAAAATACTTTCGACTAAATCACCTCGTGAAGCTTCAAAAATGAGCGCATTCTCAGTTGCGGCGCTTATGCCCACGCGATATCTTATGATAGGTGGTTTTTCTGTGCTTGCCATATTGTTTTATGACAGATTAGATTTGCGCACTGCTGGGTTATTAGATTTTGAAAAAATTCTTCCTGCGGCAATAGAAAAATTTGTTCCTGTGGGTTTACTGGGTTTATTACTTGCAGGATTGCTTGCGGCATTCATGTCAACTTTTGCGGGAACTTTAAATGCAGCACAGGCATATCTTGTAAATGACATTTATCTTAAACACTATAATCCAGGTGCAGAGCATAGTAAAGTCAAAAGAATGAACTACGGTAGTGGGATAATCGTTGTTATCGTTAGTATAATTTTAGGCTTTTTCATTCAGGATGTTAACTCCATTTTACAATGGATTGTTTCGGCATTATTTGGAAGTTATGTAATGTCTAATATTCTTAAATGGCACTGGTGGAGATTTAATGGTGAAGGCTATTTCTGGGGAATGTTATCAGGGATAATTCCAGCTCTTGTTTTTCCTATTTTTACAGACACACTTGACCTGTATTATTTTCCTGTAATTCTCTTAATCTCTATTATAGGATGTATCGCAGGGACATATAGCGCACCACCCACAGATGAAAAAGTATTGATGAATTTCTATGAAAAAACCCGCCCATGGGGTTTCTGGAAACCTATTTACACTAAGCTAAAACAACAAAACCCAGACTTTAAGCGCAATGATGCCTTTGGCAGAGATATGTTTAATGTAGTGATAGGCACGGTTGCTCAAACCCTTCTCGTGGTAATACCACTCTATCTCATATTGCATGAAAATCTTTCATTTGGTATTTCACTTGTTCTTTTAATCGCTTGTGTGGTGATTCTTAAGTTTAACTGGTGGGATAAAATGAGCAAAGAAGAACTTTAAAATATTCTAATTAATTAACCAAAATCGACTAAAAAGTGGCTAAAATCAACAATTATGATACATTATTGGATAACTATAAAAACATAGTTAACCAGCCCAATAAACCAACCGAATTTACAAATGGGGTGTATCAACGCTATATAAATCCTGTAGTTACCGCAGATCACGCGCCGGTACACTGGCGTTATGACCTCAATGCTGAGACTAATCCTCAGGGTCTTGAGCGATTTGGTATTAATGCAACCTTTAATCCAGGCGCAATGAAGTGGGGCGATAACTATGTACTTGCCGTACGCGTAGAAGGTTATGACCGCAAATCATTTTTTGCAATTGCAGAAAGTCCTACAGGTGTAGATCAATTTGAGTTTTGGGATAAACCTATTGTTTTGCCTCAAACAGCAGAACCAGACGTAAATGTATATGACATGCGTTTAACCAGACATGAAGATGGTTGGATTTATGGCATTTTTTGCACCGAAAGAAAAGATCCTAACGCACCTGCAGGAGACGCTAGCGCAGCAGTTGCAAACGCAGGGATCGCACGCACACGAGATCTTATAAACTGGGAGCGTCTTCCTGATCTTTTAAGCAACACAGGGCAACAACGCAATGTTGTTCTACATCCAGAATTTGTAGATGGTAAATATGCTGTTTATACAAGACCTCAGGATGGTTTTATAAGTGTAGGAAGCGGTGGCGGTATAGGCCTTGGCTTTATTGAAGATATGGCAAACCCTGTGGTTTTAGATGAACATATTATTAATCACAAAGCATATCATACCGTTTATGAACTTAAAAACGGGCAAGGTCCTTCACCTATAAAAACTAAAGATGGCTGGTTACATCTGGCACATGGTGTACGCAATACAGCGGGAGGTTTACGCTATACATTGTATATGTTTATGACTGCTTTAGATGACATTTCTAAAGTGACCTACCAGCCGGGAGGCTATTTTATGGCTCCTAATTATACCGAAACTGTGGGCGATGTACCCAATGTACTTTTTGTAAATGGGTGGGTAGAAGATCAAGGCAAAATATACATTTATTACGCGTCTTCAGACACAAGATGTCATGTGGCGGTTTCAAGTGTTGCACAACTGGTTGATTATGTAAAAAACACACCCAAAGATAAATTTCACTCGGCTGCTTCTGTAAATACAATAATTGATTTGGTAGACAAAAACAAAGGGCTTTATTAATGAATAAAACGTTACCAGATACTTTTTATAGCGAGCTAGAAGATGAACTTGATTCTATTACCAGTTACTGGAAGAAGTACAGCGTAGATACAGATAATGGTGGCTTTTTAGGTCAAAGGGATCATTTTAATAAAGTGATCCCAAATGCTTCTAAAGGTATTATTCTTAATGCGCGTATTTTATGGTCCTACTCAGCAATAGCAAATTATAACTCAAAGTATGATTTGCTTCCATTGATGCAGCGATCATTTGAGTATATACACGATAACTTCAGAGATAAAAAGTATGGTGGAGTTTACTGGGAGCTTGATACTCACGGAAATCCTCTAGTAAGGAAAAAGCAGATTTATGCCCAGGCTTTTACGATATATGGCCTTAGCGAATTTTACATAAACACAAAAAATGAGCTCGCTAAAGAGTGGGCAATAGAACTTTTTGACCTTATCGAAAAACATGCTTTTGACACCGAAAAAAATGGATACATAGAAGCCTTTGAAGAAAACTGGGAGCCTATCACAGATATGAGGTTGAGCGACAAAGATCAAAATGCCGCCAAGACTATGAACTCACATCTTCATATTCTGGAAGCCTACACTTCACTTTATAAAATTTATCCTGAAGAAAAAGTACGAATAGCTCTTGAAAATCTGATCAGTTTATTTTTGGAGAAGTTTCTCAATAAGGACTATAATTTTGAGCTTTTCTTTGATATGGATTGGAATCTCACCAGCAATACCGTTTCATTTGGTCATGATATTGAGACGCTTTGGTTGTTAATTGAAGGTGCAAAAGCTACCCAAAATAAGCAATTATTGGCAAAAACAAGGCAAATATCGGTGCCGGTTGCAGATAGGTTTCTAGAGAAAGGATATATCTCTAAAAAAGGAGTTTTAAATGAAATGGAGCGTTCTACCGGTAAAATAGATACAGATAGACACTGGTGGCCGCAAGCCGAAGCTATGGTGGGTTTATTTTATGCATATGAAACTGAATCTAAAAAACAATATACTCAGGCGATTCTTGAAATATGGGATTTTACTAAAAACCATATCATAGATTCTCAAAATGGAGAATGGTTTTTTAGAGTTGATGAAAACAATATTCCATATGAGCAGGAAGATAAATTGGGAATATGGAAGTGCCCGTATCACAATTCCAGAGCTTGTATAGTTTTGCTTAACGCGAAATAAAAACATGATTATTTCCCCAAAAATCAGGTTAAAAAAGCCGGTTTTTGACTAAAATAAGCTGGTTTTTTTACTGAAAAATCAACCAATTATCAACTAAAAAATCCTGTTGCTTAAAGCAACAGGATTTTTTTTATTTATTTACTAAGGTTTTAGGCTTACTTTATCTCAACCATAAAACTAGAAGCAGGTAAATCTGCAGAGTTATACAAACCGGGAATTGCAATATTTCCCCACCCATAACGCACATACCTGGGATCTTTTACATCAGTTTGTAATGTTAATTCGCCGTTTTTAAGTTTCACCTTCTTTGCGACTTTAAAATCCTTATCAGCTCCTGCGACTTCAAAGAGAGCATTAGCGCGTTCTTTATTTGCAAAATGCAATCCATCTGAATTTTTAAAGATGATCTCTATTTTTTTACCGTCCTGAACAGCGCGATCTATTAACAGACTTTCAGCTAGCGCATCACTTGCTTTGTAATGTTTGCTCAGTGCCAGGTTTGCAAAACGCATTCCTACCGGCTTTTTATTTTTAGGATGAATGTCATCATCTTCTCCCAAATCGCCTAAAACTACCATCCCTGTATTAGGTACTGCCAGCGTTTTGCGTTGGGCATCACGTACTTCTACACCACTAAAGTTTTCACCATAATTATACGGAGCGATCTGTGCAAAATAGAAAGGGAAATCCTGACCCCATTTTTCGCGCCAGCTTTTTATCAAAGTAGAAAACGTATTAGTATAATACGCAGCATTGGCCGTATTAGTTTCGCCCTGATACCAAATCGCACCTGCAATTGTATATGGAATTATAGGGTTTATCATAGCGTTGTATGCACGAGCAGGTTCACTAGGTCCCCATTGCTCCTTTTTAAGCATACCGGCCGCTGTAGAAAGAGAATCACTTGTTGTAAAAACTTCTCCGGGTATCCAGATTTCTGCAGGAGTACCACCCCAGTAAGAGCCTATTAAACCGATGGGAACATTGAGTTCTTCATTTAATTTTTTACCAAAGAAATATGCAATAACACTAAAACTTTTCATGGTTTCTGGCGTGCTCTCTTCCCAGGTGGCGTTTACATCATTCTGCGGATATTCTGCAGATTTGCGTGGTACAGCAAAAAACCGAATGTTAGCATTTTTCGCGGAAGCGATAGCCTCTTCTGCTCCTATCATTCCTGCGCCTGCATTCCACTCCATATTAGATTGCCCGGAAGCTACCCAAACCTCACCTACCATCACATTCTTAAAAGTAACCGTATTATAACCTTTTACAGTTAGCGTATATGGCCCGGGACCTGCGGGTGTTTTAAGTTTTAACTTCCATTTTGCCTGCCTGTCTGTTTTTGTGGTGAGCGTATCTTCAGGGCTCCATGAAGCTACTATTTTGACGTCTTCGCCAGGACTGCCCCAACCCCAGATATTTACTTCGGTATTGCGCTGAAGCACCATATTATCTGAAAAAATGCTAGGCAAACTCACATTTGCCCAGCTAGTTGTAACAGCCTACCTAAAATTAGCGTTGAAAAAATTGATTTTAATTTCATAGTACTATGACTTTAAAATTTTCTCGATCTGTTGTAGTTCATCATCTGAGAACTCTAGACGTTTTAAGGTTTCTACATTATCCAGCAATTGCGAAACTCTACTCACCCCTACAAGAACAGAAGTTACCCTGTCATCTTTAAGCAACCATGCAATGGCCATCTGCGCCAGACTCTGATTGCGTTTTTGAGCGATATCGTTAAGTTTTTGAACTTTCTCTACTACTTCAGGTGTGATTTGATCTTCGCTTAAATAACTGCCTGCGGTCGCAGCACGTGAATCTTCAGGGATACCATTTAAGTATTTTCCGGTTAAAATACCTTGCTGTAAAGGCGAAAAAACGATGCTTCCTACTCCCACTTTTTCTAAAGTATCAAGAAGCCCATCTTCTTCTACCCAGCGATCCATCATGTTATAACGTGGCTGATGAATCAAAAAAGGCGTGCGTTGTTCTTTCAATATTTCTGCAGCACGTGCTGTATCTTTTGCGTTGTATTGAGAAATCCCAACATAAAGTGCTTTACCAGAACGCACGATTTGATCTAGTGCTCCCATTGTTTCTTCTAGCGGAGTATCAGGATCTGGACGGTGATGATAGAAAATATCTACATAATCAAGACCCATACGTTGTAGCGACTGATCAAGACTTGCAATTAAATATTTGCGTGAACCCAAATTTCCATAAGGACCAGGCCACATATCCCAACCTGCTTTTGTAGAGATTATAAGTTCATCACGGTATTGTTTAAAATCCTGTTTAAAAATTTGACCAAAATTACTTTCGGCAGAACCATATGGAGGTCCATAGTTATTTGCAAGATCAAAATGTGTTATTCCTTTATCAAAAGCTGTACGCAAGATTGATCGAGCATTCTCATAATTATCTTTTCCGCCAAAGTTATGCCACAGACCTAATGACAATAATGGAAGCATTATTCCGCTTTTACCGCAGCGGCGATATTTCATGTCTTCGTAGCGATTTTCTGCCGCTACGTATGTTTTTGTAATATTCATAGTTGGTTTTTATTGATTAAGTAAATCTTTATAGAATGGAATTAACATGTCTGCCATTTTTTGATGATCGTCCAGATCTGGGTGTGAACCGCAACCACCCGGAGTTATCGTATCAAACTGAAAAACTGCAATGGTATGATCATCTGCAAAGGCATCTTTAACTTTATTAAGACACTCCAGAAGCACGTCGCCTTTTTCTCCAGTGATCATAGGACTGTTGAGCAAAGCAACTTTGGTATCAGGATAGCGCTCATAAATGCTTTTTACAAAACCTATATAAGCTTCGGTATATTTTTCTTTATTAAAAGGAAGTCTTTCTTTCTCACCGTCACCTTCAGAAAGGTCATTTGTACCCAAACAAATACTGACTAAATCGGGCGAATACTGGTCAAAATCCCACAATTTATCTCTATTTCCGTCAAGGTTTAAAGTTTCATAAACATCTGGCATAACGGGAGCCGTGTCTTCATCGTTCCAGTTGCGATACATGCCCATTCCTGAAACTGAACTCAAAAGATACTTCGCATCTAAAGCCCTTGCCGAAAGTGGCCCATAAGCCAAATATGCATTGTGCTGGTCATACCAAAAATCTGTAGAGCCGCAGGGAATCTCTTCTATATCTGCACCCATGCCGCAAGTGATAGAATCGCCTATAAATTCTATTGTTTTATCAGGAATATTTGCAACCTCAGTAATCTTTTTACCTTCGGCCCCCAGAAATATCACTCCGCCATTACTTGCTTCTGTAGCTTTGTAAATACCTACGCCATTAACCGTGCCCTCAGGTAACTTAATACCTATTTTATTTACAGAATCTGGCTCTATTCTGTATCGTTTAAGATATTCACCATTAATTGCTACCGAAATGTAATTATGACTATTGGTTTGGCTTTTTAAGTAAAGCGTGATTGAATCGTTTTCTGTATTGAAAGACACAGACGCTGCCGGACTTATTAAAACCGTAGAGCTGTCTGTAAGTTGTTCTGTTCTGCCTTCATAATGATAGACCTTATCTGCGGCATTTAAAAAGACTGATTTTTCTGCTTTTTCTTCGGTTTTACAACCTAAAATGAAAAGAAAAAAAACAGGTAGTAATAAGGTGATTTTGTTCATCTAATTTTATTTTGATTAAAACTAAAACAAAGATTGCAAACTGCCTTATTTTATTACTGCTAGTCTAAGTTTTTTTGATCAAATTATTAAAAACTATTTCGTTTTTTAAAATATGCCTGAAATTATGGATTATCGCACATTTACGACCAATTTTCAGCCTAATCTCTTCGATTAAAAAGCTATACAATCATGTCCTTCTCGCTATAAAATAAAATATTTAGTTGGGGATTTGCTTCTTGTTTAATGAAGATTTAGCGTAGTCTATCATATTAGCTATATTTCTACATTCACTTTCTAATTTATCACATAAATGATTAAATGCGGCGGCATCTAACTCCTGCTTTACAAAACGATTACATATATACTTTTTAGTATGTTCAGGATTTTTCAATTAGGGGAAGGAATTATTCTAGTTTATAGATTGGTTAGTTTTATCTAAATTTAATAGCAGCCACCACAAAGAATTAACTTATACAATTATAATAATAACTCAAAAAAATACTGAGAACTAATAAACTCAGCTTAAATATTTTTTTAAGTTAATTTATATTTTTTTTGAGGCAAAATTTTATAATTGCATTATATATTTTAGATAAGCAGTGAATCTCTAAGTGTTCCTATTATTTTCAATAATGTTAATGGAGTTAATAATAATGTAAATTCAGTTACATTTTCGTTCAAGATAATTCTAATTTAGCTAAACAGTAAAATGGCTATTATGTTGCGTTGGACATTTATTTGCTTTATATTAATACTTATAGCGGCTACTTTTAGCTACGGTCAGGTAATAGATGGAGCTGAATCGCCCGCTAAGATATTCTTGGTAATATTTGCAGTGCTATTTATTGTAGCATTAGTAAAAGAAAAAGTGCCAAAATAATAATTATATTAAAATTATTATTGATTAGTTGAAAACCTACCAAAATTTAGTTTTTATTCGGGGGTATAATTTTCTAGATTGATAG
>JBALXG010000550.1:0-2191 GCA_036961055.1 Leeuwenhoekiella sp.
GTTGCTTTTGAACGTTTTGTCTCTGAAGAAGATGATAGTGAAAAAGTGATTTTTTTAAAGCAGCATATACAATCAATTAAAAGGCATATTGATCAATTGAGTGCAAAAAATTATCAATCGCTGCTGGCTGAAAGTCCGGACACCGTTTTTATGTTTATTCCTATAGAACCGGCATTTGCGATCGCCGCTGCAAATGCGCCTAATATTTATGAAGAAGCCTTTAGTAAAAACGTTATTATTGTAACGCCATCTACATTGCTGGCCGCTTTGCGCCTTGTTGATAATCTATGGCAAAATGACCGGCAGAAAAAGAATGCAGTTGCCATAGCAACACAAGCAGGAGCATTGTATGACGCGTTTAGTAATTTAACCGAAGAATTGCTGAAACTAGGAAGGCAATTAGGTACGGTACAGACAACATATGAAGGAACCCTTAAGAAACTTACAGGACGCGGAAACCTTGTAAACAGAGTTGAAAAACTGAAGCGTTTAGGTGCTAAAACCAGTAAACAAATAGATAATAAATTAATAGATCGTGCACGTGAAGACGATGACGAAAACCAATAAAGAACTACTATGAAAAAAGTTTTAGGAATTGTTTTAGGCGGAATTTTACTCCTGGCGATACTATTTTATACCTGTGCTTACTTTCTAACATACAGCGAAGGAACACGGGCTGGTGAACTTATTAAAGTAAGCCATAAAGGTGTGCTTATAAAAACCTGGGAAGGTCAGATAAGCCAGGGAATAAGCGGCGCGCAGATTTTTGATTTTTCGGTATAAGATAAGGATCAGGAAGTAATCGAAAAATTACAGGAATATCAGGGTAGTTATGTAAAACTCACGTATGTGGAGCGTTATGCGACTTTTGCATTCTGGGGTGATACTAAATACTTCGTAACCAAAGTAGAACAGGAAAACTCACCTCATTTTAACCGAAAATAGATGAGCAAATCCTATAAGCATAATACAGATTCACGGGTTACGATATCTCAGCTTATGTTGCCATCTAATACTAATTTTAGTGGTAAAATTCATGGAGGTTTTATACTTTCTCTGATGGATCAAATTGCTTTTGCGTGCGCTTCAAAACATTCAGGGTATTATGCTGTGACGGCATCTGTAGATACTGTAGATTTTTTATTACCTATCGAAGTTGGCGAGCTTGTAACTATGAAAGCGTCTGTAAATTATGTGGGTCGCACTTCTATGGTTATAGGAATACGGGTTGAGGCTGAAAATATTCAGACCGGGATGATAAAACATTGTAACTCTTCATACTTTACGATGGTCGCAAAAGATGAAGCTGGTAAAAGTGTAAGTGTACCAGGACTAATTTTAAAAGACAAAAATGATATAAGACGTTTTGTGAAGAGTCTGAAACGCCAGCAAATGAAGCATGAGCGAAAAGATGAGTTTACTGAGATGGATTTTATTTCAAATAAATACTTAGAGATGCTTAAAGAGCACAATATTAAAATGGAATTTAAGCGCGAGTAGTCACAAAAAAACCAGCTACAAAGGCTGGTTTTTTTATATAAAATATTTTGATTTTAATTCTTTATAAGTTTTTGAGTAAATGAATTAGAACCATTATCAATTTGAACTAGATAAACTCCGCGTTTTAAGTTGCTAACGTCCATACCATTTCTCATAGAAACTGTAGATAATAATTCTTTCTTTACAACTTTACCTAAGATATCGTAGAAAGTGACATTAATATTACCTTTAGTGGTACGATTCTGAAAATAAATACGATCTTTTACAGGATTAGGATAAATCTTAAAACTAGGCTGCTTCTGCGCTGGAAAACCAAGATTATTCACAACAGTAATTGTACCGTACATCGTAAACTCATGAGCGCTACAGAAATAATCTATTTCTGCTTCTTCAGTAAAGGTATATGAATAAATATAGCCCTTTTCTGCAACGACGTAGTCTCCTGATTTAAAATCATCAGGAGCATCTGCATCATTACTAACAACATCGTGGTAAGCTTCATCACCCCAGATCCAGCGAACAGTATCGCCGGTTTCAATAGTTAGACTTGCAGCATCACCCGTCGCACCAACTTTCCAGTCTATATCATAAGTTTTTTGAGCCGATCCTATAGAAAGAGCTAAAAATAATAGAATAAATAACGTAAATTTCATGTCATATGGACGTATTAGGGGTTTATACAAAATTACAT
>JBALXG010000551.1:0-2186 GCA_036961055.1 Leeuwenhoekiella sp.
GTTTAAAACAGCGGACTTTTTTTATGCCACAATTTTAAGAGTAGGTCTTAAACAGATGTTAAGCTATTCTAAAAAAGGGCAGTTTATGTCCTAAAATTAGACTTCGTATTATAGATTTTACCCAAATTTACAACTCACTTTAAAAACTAAACATGATTAGATTTAAAAATAACATCCTAAAACTAGCGCTCACAGGAGCTTTAATAGGAGGAATGAGTTTAACCACTCAGGCTCAGGAAACACAAGCACCGGCAACAACCACTGCTGCAACTGAAGTAAGTACAGCAGAATTAAACAAATTTGCTGATGCATTTCAGGAAGTACAGGTTGAAAATCAAACCGCCCAGCAGAAAATGATGGGAATCATTAAGGACAAGGGACTTGATGTACAACGCTTCAATGAGATTCAAAAATCAAAGATGGATCCTAATAGTACAGTAGAAGTTACTGATGAAGAGTTAAAAATGCATGCAGCTGTAGTTGCAGAATTAGAAAAAATGCAGCCAGAACTAGAAACTAAAATGGAAGCTATTATTGAAGATAGCGGTTTAACTTTAGATCGTTATAAAGCAGTAGCAATGGCGCTTCAAAATGATAAAACCCTTCAACAAAAGTTTCAGGGTATTATTATTAAAAAACAAACAGAAGGATAGTAATTGCTGCTTAAACTATTAATGAAAAAGGTGCTACATATTGTAGCACCTTTTTCTGTTTTGATTGAAAACTCTTTTAAGCTTTAGCAGGAATATCCTTTAAAATTTCTTTTACAAATTCCCAATATTTCTGCACTGAAGATATACTTACGCGCTCATCAGGAGAATGTGCTCCTTTAATTGTAGGACCAAAAGAAATCATATCCATATCAGGATAATTCTGCCCCAGAATTCCACATTCAAGACCAGCATGACAAGCCGCGACATGAGGTTCCTGATTGTTGATAGCTTTGTATTTCGCCACCAGTACCTTTAGTATAGGGCTGTCCATATTAGGTTTCCATCCGGGATATTCTCCTGAAAACTCGACTTCGCAACCTATTAATTCAAAAACGCTGCGTAATGTATGTGCAAGATCTGTTCGGGTAGATTCTACAGATGATCTGGTAAGACAAAGAATCTCCATTTTACCATTTTCTACGGTGACTCGAGCAACATTATTTGATGTTTCTACCAGGTTTTCTATATCTGGGCTCATCCGAAAAACCCCGTTCCATGCGGCTTGTAAAGCTTTTACCAGACCTTCCTGCACACCAAGATCCATAACTTTTTCGGCAGGTTTTACTTCCTCTAACGTAAGTTTTAAGCCAGGTTCAAGCGATTCATATTCAGTTTTAATAGTTTCTTCGAGCTCTTTCATATCAAGCAAAAATGCTTCGGTATGCATCTTTTCTATAATGACTTTAGCAACACTTTCTCTAGGGATCGCATTACGCAGGCCACCACCATTAATTTCAGCAATACGGAGACCGTAATTTTCAAAACCATCAAGTAAAAACCGGTTCATTATTTTATTAGCATTCCCCAGACCTTTATGAATTTCCATACCGGAGTGTCCTCCCTGTAATCCATTTATAGTAATCCTAAATCCGGCAGCTTCCCTTTCTGGAGTTTCTTCTTTATAAGAGCGAGTAGCGGTAAGATCAATTCCACCAGCGCACCCTACTCCTATTTCATCATCTTCTTCTGTATCCAGATTTAGTAGAATTTCGCCAGTAAGGACTCCGCTTTTTAAACCCATAGCACCTGTCATTCCGGTTTCTTCATCTATGGTAAATAAAGCTTCAATAGCGGGATGTGGTAAATCCTTACATTCAAGAATTGCCATTATCGTTGCTACTCCCAGACCGTTATCTGCTCCCAGCGTTGTGCCTTCTGCTTTAACCCAATCATTTACTATTTTCATCTTAATACCTTCGGTATCAAAATCAAAAACAGTATCGTTATTTTTCTGATGAACCATATCAATATGAGACTGTAAGACAACAACTTTACGATCTTCCATTCCCGCAGTCGCAGGTTTTTTAATAATCACATTCCCCACATGGTCAACTTGAGTTTCTAAACCCAGATCTTCACCAAATTTTTTCATAAAAGCTATTACGCGCTCTTCTTTTTTTGAAGCACGTGGTACGGCGTTAAGATTTGCAAAATTCTTCCAGATTGATTTGGGTTGAAGTGCTCTTATTTCGG
>JBALXG010000552.1:0-2178 GCA_036961055.1 Leeuwenhoekiella sp.
CCGTTAAGGTCATAAGCAGTACCCACATTATACCATTCACTAAAAGATCCCTGAACATATCTGTATTCTACAGGGCCATATCGGGCTTCATATAAGCCAAATCGGGCAAAATCACCAATAAATTGGTTTCCTACAACACCATAACCCGCTCTTATTTTAAGATTATTAAGTTTTGTATTATTCTTTAAGAAATCTTCGTTACTAATACGCCACCCAGCAGTTACTGCCGGAAAAACGGCATATCGATTATCTGCCCCAAATTTTGAAGAACCATCCCGTCTTAGTGTTAAAGAGGCAAGATACTTATCTGAATAACCATAACTTATTTTACCAAATTGCGAAAACAAAGCATCACCAGAAACAGTTCCAGAATTTGTTCTTTGGCCTGTAGCTGCAGAAAGCACATAGTATGACTCATTCTCTACCGCAAAATCCTGAGCTGTAGCAGTGGTTGTTTTTAAATTATTTTCAATAGATTCTGTACCTAATAAAACATCGAATCTATGTTCACCAATTTCTAATTTATAGTTTAGTGTATTTGTAAAAACTAAACTTGAGAAATCCTGATGGGTAAGCATTAAACTGTTTACAGTACGCGTAATAAAACCATTATCTACTGTTGGTTCTATATCTTTTGCATCTGTACGATAATGATCAAGCCCCAGGCTTGTTCTAAATGTAAGGTTTTCAAGAATATCTACTTCTGCGAAAATATTTCCAAAAATTGTGGTGCGTTTAGTATTGTCCCACCTGTTTATATACTGCATATACAAAGGATTATTTCTGTCTGAATAACCAGATCCCAATGGTCCCGCATAGGCTCCAGTTGCTGAATAAACGGGTATGGTGGGTGCAAGGTTTATACCTAATCCCGGAGTGGGTGCATTACCAACATCTGTAGAAGCTAATGTCTCTTTTGATGTATAAAATTGGGTATTCACTCCTACTCTAACTCTGTCGTTGAATAGTTTAGCATTAGAATTTAATTTAGCAGAATACCGGTCATATCCTGTATACTTTAATATTCCTGTATTATCCAGATAACCTAAGTTGATAAGTGCAAAGACTTTATCATTTCCGCCGGAAACCGTAAGGTCATTATTAATAACATAACCTGTCTCATATAACTCCTTCTGCCAGTCGGTATCTCCTGAAGGCACATCTGTATTACCACCTACGAGCGGCTGCACCGTAACACTATTTAAAACAGGATTATTAAAATCTCCATTCCAATCAAAATTATAGATCTCACCATAACCACTATTAGGATCAGAATTATCATTTACTGAAGCTTGCCAAAGTACTCGGCCGCGATCTTCAGCATTTAACATGTCGTAGCGTTGTTTTTTCTCACTTAAAACGGAAAAATTAGAATTGAATGAGACATTCATTTTTCCATCTCTAGTAGAATTCTTGGTAGTAACAATTATCACTCCATTTGAAGCTCGAGAACCGTATAAAGATGATGCAGATGCATCTTTAAGTACCTGAACAGATACTATTGTGCTGGGATTAATACTTGAAAACACCTCTTGTCTTACGGTGGGCACACCATCTATAACATATAAAGGTTCATTATTACCTAAAGTATTTACACCACGTATAAGAATACGGTTGCTGCTTCCGGTAGGATCGCCTGATTTCTCTACAAAAAGTCCCGGTACTCGACCCTGCATAGCTTGTATAGGACTTCCCGAACTCATACTGGCTTCTTGAATAGGAGCGATCTCTACGACACTTATTGCACCGGTAAGGTCTACCTTGCGTTCACGAGCGTAACCTGTGACCACTACATCACTTAGTTGCTGTGCATCTGCACTTAAAACAACATCAATTGTAGGTCTATTCTGTATGGGAATATTTTGGCTAGAAAAACCCAAAAAGCTAAAAACAAGTGTAGCATTTGGATCAACGTTAGAAAGGGTATAATTACCATCAAAATCTGTTATTGTTCCTTTTTGAGTTCCTTCTACAAGTATTGACACTCCCGGAATGGGTAAGCCATCATCTGCAGAAGTGACCGTACCACCTATTTCTATGTTTTGAGCCCACGTAAATGATATGGGAAATAGCAGGTAAAACATTAATAATTTATACTTCATAATAGTTATTCATTTAATTAATTGGATGATTAGAGAAAGGGTTTGCGCTATCGCGCAATAGGACATAGCATTTAAA
>JBALXG010000553.1:0-2175 GCA_036961055.1 Leeuwenhoekiella sp.
ATTGCAAATTATAGCTTTCACACATTTTGATACCTGCAATTTTTGATATTGCATATGGCTCATTAGTATATTCTAAAACATTGGTTAAGAGGCTATCTTCCGGCATAGGCTGGGGAGCTTCTTTAGGATAAATGCATGTGCTCCCTAGGAACATTAACTTTTTAACTCCAGCCTTATAACTTTGATGAATTACATTATTTTGTATCATCAAATTTTCATAAATAAAATCTGCTCTATAAGTATTATTTGCTACTATTCCTCCCACTTTAGCCGCTGCTAAAAACACAAAATCAGGTTGCTCTGTTTCAAAAAAGTTAGCAACTGATTCAGAATTTACTAAATCAAGTTCAGCATGCGTACGGGTAATAATATTAGAATACCCCTTGTTTTGTAAATTCTTTTTAATGGCCGAACCTACTAATCCTCTATGTCCTGCTATGTAAATTTTTGAATTTTTTTGCATTTGCCCTATTCGAAATAATTCAATATTTTATATCCACCTTCCTTAAGGTATTGGTCTTTTTGCATAAGCTTGACGTCATTTTCCATCATATCCTTAACCAGTGCTGGAAGATCATACTCGGGTATCCAACCTAATTTTGTATTTGCTTTTGTTGCATCCCCAATTAAAAGTTCAACTTCGGTGGGTCTGAAATACTTAGGATCTACTGCAAGTATTTCCTTACCCTCCTCTAATTGAAATTCCGGATTGTTACATTTGCTAACGAAAGCTTTTTCGCTTATACCTTCTCCTTTAAATTTTAACTCTATACCTACTTCTTCAAAAGCCATTCTTACAAAATCTCGTACCGTCGTAGTTTTACCAGTTGCTATAACCCAATCCTCAGGCTCATCTGCTTGTAGAATCATCCACATCATGCGTACATAATCCTTAGCATGTCCCCAATCGCGCTTAGCATCTAGATTTCCTAAATATAATTTATCCTGCAACCCAAGTGCTATTCTTGAAGCTGCACGGGTAATCTTACGAGTTACAAATGTTTCTCCTCGTATAGGAGATTCATGATTGAATAATATCCCATTACACGCAAACATATCATAGGCCTCCCTATAATTAACAGTTATCCAGAAGGCATACATTTTAGCGACGGCGTAAGGACTACGTGGATAAAATGGAGTTGTTTCAGACTGAGGTACTTCTTGCACTTTACCATATAATTCTGAAGTTGATGCCTGATATATTCTTGTCTTCTTTTCCATACCTAATAACCTCACGGCATCAAGAATTCTAAGTGTTCCAAGTCCATCTGCATTACCTGTATATTCTGGTATCTCGAATGACACCTGAACATGACTCATAGCTGCAAGATTATAGATCTCATCAGGCTCTATTTCCTTAATTAATCTAATCAAATTTGTACTATCTGTCATATCCCCATAATGAAGAAAAAAGTTTCGATTTTTTTCATGAGGATCTTGATATAAGTGATCTATTCTATCTGTATTAAAAAGAGAAGCACGCCTTTTAAGACCATGTACTTTATATCCTTTTTTCAATAAAAACTCACTAAGATACGCACCATCCTGTCCTGTGGCGCCGGTAATTAATGCTATTTTCATGTAATTTAATTTTTAAGTATAATGGTTTATTTAACTAAAAACCAGTTATTTAAAAGCTCCTCCCTATTATAGAGCATTTCCTTTTTAGTATTGTAATCAATAACTTTTTTGCCTGCATACATACAAATTGCCTGACCGGCTGCTGTATCCCACTCCATTGTAGGTGCAAATCGAGGATAGCAATCAGCAATACCTTCTGCAACCATACATAGTTTTAAAGAACTACCTTTAGAAATTGTTTGTAAATCTGGATATTGCAGCCTTAAATCATCAATAAAATCTACTGTCTCCGGAGATAAATGGGATTTACTCGCCACTACTTGATAGGGTCTGTTTGCTTGTTTTAATGGAAGCCTTTTACTTTCGGATAGTTTTTGTTCAAAATCATTAAAATTAGAAATTCCTTCTAACTTAAAAGAGCCATTGCCTTTTTCAGCATAATAAAGCTCCTTAAGAACGGGAACATATATAACACCTATAACAGGAATATGATCTGCTATTAATGCAATGTTTACTGTGAATTCTCCATTTCTCTTGATGAATTCTTTTGTACCGTCAATAGGGTCGACTATCCATAAAGTATCCCACTTTTCT
>JBALXG010000554.1:0-2172 GCA_036961055.1 Leeuwenhoekiella sp.
GCCGAATTAAGAATGGTTCAAAATCGTCAATTGCCTCGATTTGCTCCTCTTTATTAATAAAACCATAGCCTTGATATATGTTATCTCTTATCAGGATAAAAGCGTATTCATCTGGGGTTCTTCCCTCATGTTTAATTACATAATCCTTACGGTTGTTAAGCAATTCTTTACATGCTTTCTTAACACGATTATTGTAATCTTCTATAAGTTCATCACCTACACAAACACCCAGGCAGGTTGTTATTTTATAGTGAGAACAACGTTCTGTACTGCTTTGCAAGCCACAAAAACGCGGACATAAATTATAAGTTAGACAAAGCTCTTCTAATTTTTCGATGCCTTTTTCTCGCGTAAAAAAATAGTCATGTACATTATAGATATTTTTATTTCTGGTAAGTGCAAGTTGAATAACCCCTTTCTGATTTATATATGAAACAATATTATATGGCTGAGGTGCATTTTTTTGTGCTTTATTATAAAGCGGATAATGCTGCGCAATCTTTTCAGATTCAAGTAGTAAAGCTATAAGTTCGCTTCCCGTAACCTCATAATCAATTGTGTGCGTTTGCTGCCCTAAAAGATATTCTGAATTTTTTTTATCATAAAAATGACTAATCACGCGTTGTTTAATGTTGAGTGCTTTACCCGCATAAATAATTTTACCTTTTTTATCCATAAAAAGGTAGATACCCGTAGCTTCCGGAAGTTTATCAATATTAGCTTTTTCAAGATGTGGCGGCAGTGTAGCTTCTTTAGAACGTGCATTAAGAAAACCATTTATTGTAGCTAAATCTGTATCAAGATCAAGGATTTTTTGAAACAGCAAAACGGTTGCATCTGTATCACCTTCTGCACGATGCCGGTCACTAAGCGGAATTTTTAAAGCTGAACACAATCTGCCTAAACTATAAGAATATAAACCGGGAATTAATTTGCGAGATAGACGAACGGTGCAGAGCTTTTTTCGCTGAAAATTTATGCCCACATTTTTAAACTCATTTCTAATTACATTGTAATCAAAGTTTACATTATGAGCGACAAAGACAGCATTTTTAGTAATACGATCAATCTCGTCTGCGATCTCATAAAACTTGGGAGCTTCTTCAACTAAAGCATTATCAATACCGGTAAGTCCCGTAATAAACGAAGGAATAAAACGCTCTGGATTAATCAGCGATTTAAATTTTTCAATGATTTTGTCATTTTTAAGCAAAACGATGCAGATTTCTGTAATACGATTTCCGTGAATACCATTACCTGTAGTTTCAACATCTGTTACCGCATAAAATCTGTCTTTCATAATCAAAAATTGAACTTTTTCAACACAAAAATAGACCATTTAATTTAAAGATTAGGAATTAATCCTATATAGAGGATAATTTCCGATTTTAAATTATCTCAAACTTTAAAGGCAAGGATTACCTCCAGTTTTAACTAAAGATTAAAATGTAGAGTATTTTGATTAAGTTAATTTGCATACTGTTTACAAGAATATTGAATGAAAATTTTAAAAATCTTATTATTTATCGCTTTTATTGCAGGAATAGGAACGATCATTTTTGCTTTTATAAATCCATTAACAAAAACAAAATTAGTTAAGAAAGACAAGGAATATAAGATAATTGAAAAATGGGATTTACCCAAATCTCTAAAGGAAGTATCTGGCATAACCTGGCTTGATGATTCTAATATTGCATGTATTGAAGATGAAGATGGAATGGTGTTTATCTACAATCTTGACAAGAAAAAAATTGAAAAAGAAATAGAATTTGGAAAAGAAGGAGACTACGAAGGTGTAACCGTGGTAGGGGAAGATTTGTATGTCCTACGAAGTGACGGGACTATTTTTGAAATCGAAAATTTTGGACAAATCGATTATAATGTTTTTAAATATGATACACCGCTTACTTCAAAAAATAATGTTGAGAGCATGACATTTGATAAGCAGAAAAATGAAATTTTACTGGTTGCCAAAGACCGAAATATGGGGGATGAAAACCTTAAAACTATTTATGCTTTTAGTTTAAAAACTAAAGCTATTGAGTCTAAAGCTCTGCTAGATATGGACCTAAAAAACCCGATTTTTAAGGATTTTGAGCAGAAAAAAATATATAGAACATTCAGGCCTTCAGAAATCGCTGTAAATCCAAAAACACAGGAAATTTATTTGCT
>JBALXG010000555.1:0-2172 GCA_036961055.1 Leeuwenhoekiella sp.
GATGCACAACTAAGTGTAATGCGCCCGGCTGCATGGGCTTCTTACAATAAATTAGATATAGATGGAAGAGATCATACGGTATGGACAAATATCTGGGCGATTACAGCAAAAAAGAATTTTACTTTAGATAAAAAATTCAAATTATATTTTGAAGGTGGTATAAGTAACGTCGCCCGTCATGGGTTTACTGCCAAGAAAAAAGAAATTGTAGATGATGCGCAATATCTGTATCCATTATTTGGGAGTGGTCTGGTTTACAAACTTTCTCATAAGTGGGATGCCAGTATTAATGCAACTTACTCCCCTCCTCGCGATAAAGTCAATCAGCCAGCAACAACATTTATAGCTGCCGGGATAACTTATAATTTAAGAGAACTGGATCAAGAAGTTATAGAGCGAAATAGCAATACACCATACTTTTTCCCGAAACATATTTTACAAGTAGGCTATTCATCTGATGAGGCTGGTTTTGATATAAACAGACAGTTTTCTGGCGGACTTAAAACCAGCATCCCAATTTTTTGGAATGGAGATATATTTGTAAAAAACGGACTGTTTATTAACTATCAGCGTAATATCTTTCACACACTCAAAAGTTTCTCATTTGATTGGGGTGCAAGTGTAGGATTTTATGAGACTCAAAATAATGAGTCATTTTATACGCTTTCTGTATTTCCTGTAGTTAGATGGTGGTTTTTGCGAACAAAACCCCTAGACGTTTATTTTAATTACTCCCTAATAGGGCCGGCTTATATCTCTAAATCAGTTTTAGACGGAGTTGATAGCGGTGAAGAAGCTACTTTTCAGGATTTTATGGGAATAGGATTTCTTCTTGGGAAGGAACGGCATATAAATATCGATCTTAGAATAGGTCATTATTCAAACGGAAATATATTTAATGATAATCACGGTGTCGCAGTACCGCTCATGCTTAGTTTTGGATATGCTTTATATTAACAATTGTTAAAAAGTCATGTTCATAAAGTGTTGATTAATATTATGTTAAAACATTTGCAAACGTTTGAGTAATATTATAATTTAGTAATATAAATTCGAGAAAACAGTTTGAGTTTAACGTTCTTACAATATTAGCTAACGCTAATATATTTTTCAGAAATTTTAATCAACCTCCAGGGTTGTGTAGTGTTGGTTTTTGAAACTTTCTTAGAGGTCTTTCCTCAGAAAATCTAAATAAAATCCTTAGTAAAACACTTCATTCATTAAAATTTCTGATTCGGAATAATGATTTTGAACTAATTTAGATTTTTTCAAAACTTATTCCAATGAAGTGATTTACGGTACAAGTACTAATATTCTTGTCGCTGGAACTTCAAGGGTTCACCGGTAAAAAATTATTTCATTAGAAGCCATGTCAAAGTACTTTGTACAGTGATATGGCTTTTTTTTGTTTCAATTTTTGATTTAATTAGTACAAAACTTTTCTAATACTCGACAAACTCACTTCTTTTAACCTGCATTAACAGTATATATAGTGTTAAAAACAGGTGCAAAATCCTATATTTGCAATCCAAAATTAGTCGAATCAAATAATCATGTGTTACCTATAGTATATGAATGCTGATTTCAATTTTCAATTGACATGAAAGCATTTTTATCTATTAAAACTTTAACCATATGGCATTAACCAAATCTAAAATAGTTTATACTAAAACAGATGAAGCGCCGGCTCTGGCAACTCATTCATTTCTTCCTATAATTCAAAAATTTGCCAAAGTTGCAAACATAGAATTTGAAGCAAAAGATATATCGCTTGCCTCAAGACTTCTTGCAAATTTTCCTGAATTTTTAGATGATAATCAGAAGCAAGCAGATGCTCTTGCAGAACTGGGAGAGCTGGTTAAATTACCAGAAGCAAACATTATAAAATTACCTAACATTAGCGCATCATTACCACAATTAATTGCTGTTATTAATGAACTGCAGTCAAAAGGCTTTAATATTCCCAGCTATCCTGAAGACGCAACAACACCAGAGGAAAAAGAGCTTAAAGTGCGTTTTGCAAAAGTCTTAGGAAGTGCCGTTAACCCGGTTATACGCGAAGGAAATTCTGATCGTCGTGCTCCTGTGCCGGTTAAGGAATATGCCAGAAAAAATCCACATAGCATGGGCGCATGGTCTTCAGAAAGTAAATCTCACGTAGCAACCATGCAG
>JBALXG010000556.1:0-2167 GCA_036961055.1 Leeuwenhoekiella sp.
CCTGTTTTATTTCAGAATCTGTGGAGGTGTCATTTTTGCACCCAATAACTAGTAAAATACATAGTATAAGAAGAAAGCGTATGCTTTTCATTAGCTTTTAATATTGCTTAGCGTGTTTTTGTTGCAGTGCTCTTAGCATTAGAAAAATACCTAAAAGTATAAATGGAATACTTAATATTTGACCGGTATTAAAGCCGAAAATCCAATCTTCTCTACCTTCAACTTGGGCTCTTTTAAAGAATTCTACAAAAAATCTTACAGACCAAAGTAGCGTAAGAAATAGACCGAATATAAAACCTTCTTTTTTCCGAAGATCAGTTTTCCAGTAAACGAGCATTAATATAAGAAATACAAATACGTATCCAAAGGATTCCATCAACTGGCCAGGATAACGATAAGGGATTTCGGCAATATATTGAGAAAATTGAGGATCATCTGTCATTGCCTGAAAGGCTTTTATTGGGTTGGGAATCCCAGTAATACGCTGCGCCTGATATTGAGAATATTCATCCTGAACAAATTTAATTCCCAGATTACTATCAGTCACTTTTCCTACCATTTCTGAATTGAAAAAATTACCAATTCTCACAAAAATTGCACCTAAAGAGACAGGTAAAATAACGCGGTCAAGTAGCCATAAAACGCTCTTTTTGAGTATTTTTCGGTTATATAAATACATTGCAATTATCATCCCTATTGCCGCGCCGTGACTTGCCAGCCCTTGAAAACCGGTGTATTCAATCTCTGGAACAAATCTGAAAGGAAGAATCACAGAAAGAGGATCCTGCCATAAAAGTTCAGTTTGATAGAAGAAAACGTGACCCAGTCTAGCGCCTATTAATATTGCCAATACTGAATAAATAAAAAGTGGATCTAGTTTTTCTATAGAAACATTTTCATTTTCATAAACCCTTTTCATGAGATACCATCCCAGCATAAAGGCGACAACAAACATTAAACTGTAGTAATGTATAACAAAAAATCCCAGATCTAGCCCGGTTGATGGGTTCCAGGTCATTTTTAATGCGTGCATAATTGGCAATTAGTAGTGTGGCGTAAAGATATAAAAGCCTAAAGATTCATGAGCTTATATTCTCATTTTTATATTAGTGAGGAGATCTTGATTTTGTGGCCGGCGGAACAGGATCGTAGCCAGAACCACCCCAAGGATTACAACTGGCAATTCTTTTTATAGCCAGCCAGCTTCCTCTAAATAAACCATGTTGCTGTAAAGCTTCAACTGAATATTGTGAGCACGTAGGTGAGTATCTGCAGGATGATGGTAATAAAGGTGATATAAGGCGTTGATAAATACGTATTAATAAAACAAAAGGAGATATGAGAATCTGCTTAATAGTCATTACAGTAAACTATAAGTTGTTCCTTCACGACCATCCTTTAATTGAATACCAATGTCTTGAAGATCATCGCGTATTACATCACTTGTAGCAAAATCTTTATTAGCTCTCGCTTCATTACGCAGTTTAATAAGCAAATCTATAGTTCCGGAAAGGCGGTCTGTATTTGTTTCTGCGGTAGCATTTATATCTTCAAGACCTAAAACATCAAATACAAAAGCAGATATTGTACTTTCAAGGAGTTTTAAATCCTCTTTATTAATAGTGGCTTTTCCATCTTTTATCTGGTGTATATATTTTGCAGCTTCAAATAATTGAGCAATAAGAATAGGAGTATTAAAATCATCATTCATGGCGTCGTAGCAAGATTGCCTCCATGAATTTATATCAATACTACTTTTTGAAGCAGTGGGTAGCGTTTTTATAATATTAACGGCTTCCATAAGGCGATTAAACCCTTTTTCACTTGCTAAAAGTGCTTCATTGCTAAAATCTAAAACACTGCGATAATGGGCCTGAAGCACAAAAAATCGGGCTACAGAGGGTAAAAACCCTTTGGTCAAAAACTCACTTTCTCCGGTAAATATCTGACTGGGATTAATGTTATTTCCCGTGCTTTTTGACATTTTTTTGCCATTAAGCGTAAGCATATTTGCGTGAAGCCAGTAGTTAACAGGATTTTTTCCTGAAAATGCCTCGCTTTGGGCAATCTCGCACTCATGATGTGGAAATTTTAAATCCATACCACCGCCATGAATATCAAACGTCTCGCCCAGATATTTTGTGCTCATCGCCGTGCATTCAAGATG
>JBALXG010000557.1:0-2158 GCA_036961055.1 Leeuwenhoekiella sp.
GGTTCTGGGATCTTTAAGTTCACTTGTAGAAGCGGCAAGCATGGCTTTTCTCTGCACCTTTGGTATTGTAAACTGGATTGCTTATCGCGAAATGGATAAGAACAAATACCTCCCGATAATTGGCCTTATTATGGCGATTTTAATAGGATTAGCGCTGTTTTTTAGATTGATAATTTCAAAACCCATTGCCTTAGGCGGAATGGGTTTAATCGTTGTTCTTATAATTTTTGGTCGTCCTTATTTGCTTAAAAAAACCGGTAAAAAAGGATCTAAAAACGGCTAAATAACCCTAAAAATCAGAAGATGAAAACAAAGTATTTCAGTATCATTTTTGCTCTTATAAGTTTTGGCTGCAGCCAAAAAAAATCAAATGAAGCGCAGATCAGGATTGGGCAGTTTTTGTTTACGACGGATGAAATTTCAGTTATTTTGGAAGATAAGGAAGGACATAAAATTACTGAGAATCTTAATTATTTTGATCTAAACAAATATAAAAGCGTTCCTTCTGGCAGATACACGATTACCGTAAAAAAGGGAGATGATATTTTGCTAAAGAAAAAATATGGTTTGGCTAAAAACGGAAAATATACAGCATATATCTTCGGTATTCCTTTAGCCGGAGCAGAAACAAACAGAAAAAATCTTACAACAACGCTTCATCATATTGTTGAAGGTGAAGACACTCAAACTGAAAACGGCGGACTTCCACAACTTAAAATGCTTGATGACAGTTTTCAGGGCGGGGAAGGAGAAGCGCAGATAAGATGGCTCAATCTCGCACCACTTTCTGAAGATATTTCAGGAGAAGCAAATGCTTTAAATTCTGATAAAAAAATTAGTATAACAAGTCTCTCTTATGGAAAATCAGGCAAAACTCAATCTGTAAAAGCCGGTGAATATTCTTTTAAATGGCAGCACAGCGGCGGCCCTTTAATGGTTGCTGAAACGACTCAAACTTTAAATGCTGATAGTTTGTATACTTTTTTTATTCTGCCTAAACGTGGGGAGTATGTAAACAATCTTGAAGTGGTAAGCGGTGCAAGTCATTAGGAATTTAAGAACTCCAGGATTGTGCTAAACCTTTTAAACTTTCTACAAGCGCCTGCGGATTTGCACTTACAATCGCCGCTCCCAGATTAACAATTGCCCCGGCAATATTTATTCCTTTTGGTATATCTTCAAGTGTGGTAATCGTTTCCTGTATTTGAGTAGTGATATCTTCAATTTCTGCGAGAGAAGATTCTACTTCCTTCATTGCCAGATTTGTAGAAAGGGTGAGAATATCTTCGCCATATTTTAAAATTGATCGTTGCCGCTGGTTTAATTCTTCTTTCTGTATATCGGTTAGTTTCTTCCAGTTATTAAATCTGAAATCATTTATGGCTACGGCTAATTTATAAAAGCGATTGGCCAGGTGCGTTGCTTCTGCTGAGGTTAAATTTGCCATAAAATTATTGATTCAACTGTTTAAACTGTGCATACAAATCCTGAATATCATTACCGTATTTGCCTAATTCCTGTTGCAGGATTGTTGCAGAAAGTTTATTTCTGTTTTTATATAATTCTTCGTGGGCTGCAGCTATTTCTGTAAGACTTTCTGCAAAAACGGCAAGTTGTTCCTGTTGATCATTTATTTCATTTAACTGCTTGTAATAGGAGTTCCATGCTTCAATTTTTTCATATTCGCTCAGTCTGTCATTCAGTTTAAGTTCGGTATAAAAAGCATAAAGCCTTTCTTTTTTAAAATCGAGTTCTTTGCTTAGATTTTCTTGTATTATGAACTTAAATTTATCAAGAAGAATTTTTAAAGGAGCGTTTGCTTGTTCAATATAATTTTTGATTTTTTTCTTTCTGTAACCGTCTGTGGCAGCTCTGTACAGAAGATTTGAAATATTAGAATATGCCGCCGCCTGTTCTGGTTTTATTTCAACATTACCAAAATTTCCCGCCAGAAGTGGTTCATTTAAAGCGTCTAGAGAATACGTAGAAATATCAACATTTGTAAGGCTTGAGAGTCCATCAAAGTAATTTTTTATAGCTGTATATATTTTAACATTTACGCTATCTGCCGCAATATAATTCTGACAGTCACAATCAACTTTTCTTTTAATTTCGTTAGCCTGAACAGCTTCAAATTCGCATCTATCAATGCAGTGCT